>NZ_VDFY01000149.1 GCF_006228125.1 Micromonospora orduensis
CCTACCACCGCCGTCGACGCCAACGATCCCTGTCCCGGTTGACCCCTATCGAGTACGAGACCATCATGACCCCACCGGCCAGTCAGGCCGCGTGACTGAAACTGTCACCTATCGGTGCAGCAGACCCTCGATAGCTGATGTAATCGTTGAGACACTGATCCCACCGGGTGGCGCCCTAACCAGCGCATCCGCTGCGACGACCACTTCGGCGGATCCGAAGATGTCAGTCATGATCCTCTAGGTCGCCAGTCGGGCTACGTCCTCATCTGGCTCCCCTCTGTGTCAAGACACCGCCGGGAGGAGAGTTCTATCCTGGGTCTCGGCGGGTCCGGGAAGTGACTTCTCCGAAGAGCCGACTGGGGGATGAGAGTCGGTCGCGCTGGAGCCAGTTGCCGTTCCCTGTTGTCCTCCCGGGCCCGCTGCCATGGCGGCTGTGGCGTCCTCGATCATGCATCGGTAGACGATGTCGGACAGGCGTCGTTTCAGCGCGCGCATCGCTTCCATCGATGTCTTGCCGGAGGCCTTCTTGCGGTCGAAGTAGGCGCGGCCTTCGGTGGGGTTGCGGAGCTGGACGGTGGCCATGATGTGCAGCACCCGGTTGATCTGCCGGTTCCCGGCGCGGGAGAGCCGGTGGCGTATCTGCTCGCCGGAGGACGCGTCGATGGGGGCGGTGCCGTTCCAGGAGGCGAAGTGGGCCCGGTTGGGAAACCGGGTGATGTCGCCGACCTCGACCAGGAGGCGGGCGGCGCCGGAGGGTCCGATGCCGTGCAGGTCCATCAGCGTGGTGACGGTGGAGGCGACCAGTTCTTTCAGTTCCTTGTCGGCGTCTTTGGAGCGTCGGTAGATGCGTTCGAGGTCGCTGATCAGCTCCGCGGCGACCCGCCGTCGGGCCTTGCCGACGGCGTCCCGGGGTCGGACCGTTGCCAGCAGTGTCTTGGCTTGGGCGGCGGACAGGCTCTTCTTCGCCCCACCGGGAATGAGTTCCAGCAGCAGTTGGTGCAGCTGGGAGATCATCCGGGTGTGGTCCTCGCCGAGGGAGCGGCGCCGGTCGACCAGGATCCGCAGCAGGGCGAGTTGTTCGTCGTTGACGACCGGGCGTAGCCCGGTCATGCGGGTGCCGGCCAGGGCGATGGAGTGGGCGTCGGTGGCGTCGGTCTTGCGGCCCTGGCCGGTGGCGAACACGCGCGCCCTGGCGGACAGCTTCGGCGGGACGTCGACGATCTGTTCACCGTCGGCGAGTAGCCGGTTGGCGATGTGCCGGCCGATGCCCTGGCAGCCCTCGATCGCCCAGACCCGGTTCGGCCACTGCTTGGCGTACTTTGCCATAGCTGTGTAGCCGTTGCGGTTGGTGTCGAACCGGCCGCCGCCGACGATGGTCTCGTCGCGGGCCATGACCTCGATCGTGGCGGAGCGCTTGTGTGGGTCCATCCCGATGACCACACGATCAGAAATGGCACTCAACGGGTCCTCCGATGCTCGATCCACCTGGGTTGTCGAGCCGGGAGGGCAACGCTACTTCGAGCCGAGCAAACCCCTCTTGAGCCTCTCCCCGCCCTGGGGCGACGCCCGGGCCGCGCAGGCCAAATGAGAGCCACACGACCAGCGTGGGCAGCCGAAATGAGAGCGACAGCCCGGGCGCCTCGACCGAAGCCTGGCCGGGCCACGATCGCAGGTCAATGAAACAAGTAGCCGATGAGCGCGCGCCCCTCCTCGGGCTCCGCCTATGATCGCACGCATGCTCATCGAGGTCATTGGTAATCATCAGTTGCCTGACGACGTCGATCGCGATGATGTTGAAGACCTACTCGCGACTGCACTACGCGCGGATGGCGATGTAACCGGCGCGGGTAGCGGGTCGGGGCGATGGCATCTTGACGTTGAGGTCTCGGCCGATGCGGATCAGTTTCCACACGTGCTTCGAAGGCTTGCCACCGCGCTGGTCGGCCAGGATCTTGGATGGGTGGTGCTCCGACCGGAGCACGAGGAGACGGGGAAGTCGGCTCGCGAGCTTGCCTGAGGTCGCTCACGACATGTCCGCATCTGCCGCCGTCCGAGCGCCTGGTCCAAGCAGCGACAACCGCCTGATAAGGGCGTGACATTGATTCGATGGTCGTCGTCGAGGTGGCGTGGTGAGTGGTGGTGGTGGTGTGCGTCTGTGGGTCGATGTTCTCGATCAGCTAGGTTTCCGGCGTGGATATCCAGGTGCTGGAGGGTGCGCTCGTTGAGCTGCCGACCGCCGACGTCAGAGGCATGGACCGGCGTGCGTTCGGCGAGTTCGTGGGGCCGCGCGGTGAGTTGGCCTCGTACGCATTCGGCTGGAGCACGGGCTCAGACCCGCACGTGGCCCGACTGTCCATCGGGATTGGTGTCGGCAATCCTGGCGGCGGAACGTTCCACGCCGTCATCTTCGCGAACGAGGATGGTCACGCGTTCTCGCTCGTCGACGAGCCCTTCGAGCGGGTCCCGCAGGGCGGTCCGGACCTGACCGCGGACCAGTCGCGCGCACACGAGGACCTGCCGTTCGTCTGGTGGGTCGCCGACCAGGTCATGCGGCACGATCGGCGAGCCTGGTGGATGCGGCACTGGTTGTTGGGCACCACCTGTGTTCAGACCCCTGAGGTCTTCGAACGCCGCGAGCCTGTTCTGTTCATCAGTCACGACGCGGACGACGGAGTCTGGCAGTTGATCGGAGCCTCCGACGCGAGCGGCAGCACCGGCAAGGTCGGACATTTGCACCATGCCGTCGACGAGGATCCCAGCCTGATCGACGTTCTTGACCTACCGCCCGGAAGCAGCGCGGTACGCGCGGGCGTCGAAAAACCCTGGACCGAAGACGTCTAACCTCAATCGAGGCACTTCTTACCGACTGTCGGTCAGCCGCTGCCGAACGGTGGACCGGTATCCGGATCTGGCCGACAGAGCATGGTGTCCGTGAGGCGCTTACCGGCAAGCGCCCTCTCGGCTCTGCCGGACAATACTGTGGCGCATTGGGGTCCGGGTCGAGGACACTCGCGATCATGCTGGCTTCACGTCGTAGCGTCACGGATCTGGTCGCCGCACAGGCGCGCGGGGAACGGATCAAGCTTCTGTTCTTCTGGGGGCACCAGCCGGAGCGCGACGGCCGGGTCGGCGCCGGATGCCTGAGTCAGTGGTGGCCAGTGTCATTCATGATCGACGGGCTCGTTTTCGCAACCGCGGAGCACTACATGATGTGGCGCAAGGCCACCCTGTTCGGTGACGACGCGATGGCCGAGCGGGTTCTCGCCGCGCCGCACCCACACGCGGCCAAGGCGCTCGGCGGCAGGGTCGTCGGCTTCGATCAACGGACCTGGGACGAACACCGCTTCGAGATCGTGGTGGCCGGCAACCTGGCTAAGTTCGGACAGCACGCCGCGCTGCGCGAATTCCTGGCTGGTACCGGACGGCGGGTTCTCGTCGAGGCCAGCCCGGTGGACCGGATCTGGGGTATCGGGCTAACTCGAGAGGATCCCGTCGCCTCCGATCCGGCTCGCTGGCAGGGCCTCAACCTGCTCGGGTTCGCGCTCATGCAAGTTCGCGACGCCCTTCAGGAAGAGCCGGAGCGGTAGCCGGCGCTAGACGTCGAGATCACGGACTTGCCGCAGACAACGCGCGGGGCGGCTTCAAACGCCGCTCGTAGCACCAGCGTCGGCTTCGTACGGTAACCGGGCGCAGCGGCAGTCAATCCGTGGTGGGCCGGTTAATGGCCGTCCCGGTGGAGCCGGTCTCGTCTGTCATACGCCACGCGGGTGTAGCGCAGCTTGTGTATGCATCCTCGGCACCTGGATTCCTGCCGGGCTGGGCCAGGCGCTTAGGTCGGTGCGAGGCGGTCTGCCGGTCCATTCGCACGCCGCTGGGTGTATTCAGCTGGTGCGGCTCGGCAGTGGAGGGCGGCGGCCAGGGCGGTGGCGGTTTCGCCGGTTGACCGGGGTGCCCCGTTGCACAAGCCGCACGGTGGGGCAGCGAACGGGCGGGCGGATGGCATTAATCCGCAGGGGCTTTCCGTACGGATTTGCGGCTCGCCAGGGTTGGTTGTCCGGCGCAGCACGTGATGGCCCAGCGGAGGATCGGCACGAGCGCCAGCAGGTGTAGCGAACGTGCGTGGGGTGGCCTGGCGGGGACGGTCAATTCTCGTCCAGGCTGTTTCGGAGCTGCGTGGCGAGCGTGATGGTGTCGTCGTGTGGTTCGGCGTCGAGGTCGGCGAGGGCTTTGGTCAGGGCGCGTAGCAGGGTGCGGATGCCGTCGGTGTCGCCGAGGGCGTGTCGGGCGTGCATCGCCTTGGTGTAGAGGGCTTCGTTGTAGTGGTCGAGTCCGATTGCCTTGGCGAGTAGGTCGGATGCGGCCTGCGGGTTGGTGTCGAGCAGGTCGTCGGCCAGCAGGAGGTGGGCTTCGGTGCCCCACCGGCGGACCGTCTCGCGGTGGGGTTGCAGCCACTCGTAGTCCTGGCCGTCGGCGAGGGGTGCGGTGTAGAGGTCGCAGGCGGTGGTGAGGAGTTCACGGCGGCGCGGCTCGGTGGCGATGGTGGCGCTGCGCATCAGGTCGCGCAGTGTCCACACGTCGACGTCCACGGTCGCCGGGTCGAGCAGGTACCGCCCGTTGGATTTGATGACGTAGGCGTTCTTCGTCTCTGCGGTGCCGGCGCGGCCGAGGACGTGTCGCAGGTTCGAGGCGTTGGTGTGTACGCGTTGGTCGGCTTGGCTGATGCGGGCGTCGGGTTCGAGGTATTCGCCGATGTCGCGGGTGGCGGCTCCATCGGGGTGCACGGCGAGGTATACCGCGAGTTCCAGGGCTTTGGCTCGCAGCGGCCGACCTTCGGCGGTGATGCCTTCGATGCGCGGGTGGCCGAGCACGCGCAGCCGCGCCCGTCCCGACACGGTGCCGTCGGTGGGCTTGACGGCGGTCGGGGTAGCCGGGTCCGTGGCGGTTGGCCTGATCTCGGTGCGGCTGGCGTGCAGGGCCACGATCGTGACCGGTGCGGCTGGTGAGGTGAGCGCGGGCGGTTCGCCGGTCTGCGCCTCGCGGAGCGTGGTCAGGATCTGAATGGCGGCCGATGGTTCGAGTACGGGCAGGCGCGGCGGCACTGGTTCGGCGGACTGCCCGGAGAGGAGCGTGGTGTGTCCGTCCGGGGTGACCTCGACGGTGGCGCCGTGGGCCCATTCGCCGAGCAGCAGCGCGGACACGTGCAGTCCCTCGCCCAAGGCAAGGGCAACCTTGGCGCGCATGCGGGCACTAGCGGGCGGGGTCTCGGTGATGAGCATGACCGGCGGTAGCGCTCCCTCGTCGGGCACTGTCCGCCGCAGCTCATCCAAGTCGGTTAGAGCGTGCTCATCGAGGATGCGGCTGCGGTGCAGCAGCCGGGACTCGATGACGGTAAGCGCGTCGTTGATGTTGTCGGTCAGGTGCAGGCGCGGCCAGGGGTTGAGGGTCACCGCGTCCGGGCCGAGCAGCGCGGTCATGGTGGCGGCGTCGATGACGACCTCGCCGCGGGCGTCGGGGTGGTGCGGGCCGCCGGAGGCCAGCACCGCGACGAGGGCGGCGCGGGCGGCAGCGTGCGCGCCGTCGCCCACGACTCCGCATCCGCCGGTCGGCAGTGCACCGAGGTCGGGTACGAGAGCGAGCGGCGGGCCGTCGTCGTTGCTCGCGTTTGGTGGCTCGGGGTTGCGGGCGGCCACGGCGCGGCGGGCCTGGAGCACGGTTGGGGGCAGCTCGGTCGGTGGATCATCGTCAGGCTCGCCGGTGTATCGACGGCGGCGTTGGAGCCACAACATTGCGGCGGCGGCGCTGATGGCGGCGGCGAGCGACCAGGGCAGCCAACCGGAGTCCGACAGATCCACACCCCGGTCATCTGTGGCCGCCGTAGGGCTGTGCGTTATGGGCGGGGGCGCGGCAGGGTTGGAGACCACGGACGACGACGGTGGCGACGAGACGGATTCGGTTGGGGCTGCCGGCCGGGTCTTGGTGGGTATGGCGGTTGGTCGCTCGGGTGAGGGTGGCGGCACGGCGGGATCGGGCAGGTCCGGGGCGGCGCTCGGCAATGCCGGTGGTGTCGCGGGCCGGCCCGGCCGGGGCGTGGGGGGCGTTGCTGGTGTGGCGGCTTGTGGTGGGCGGGCGTCGGCAGGTAGGCGAAGCTCCCAGCCGGGGTAGATGAGGTCGCAGTCACGCAGGACACCGCCGACAGGAAAGTGACGGTGCTTGTTCAGGCCACAGACCTCCGGCCACCGACCCGCGTCGCCGAGCCACTCCTTCGCGACCTTGGACAAGGTGTCGTGTCGCTCGACCGTGTAGAGGTAGCGCTGGTCGGCGACGTGGATGATGGCGGGTCCCCGGGCTGCGGCTTGCCGGGGAACATCGGCACGCTCGGTCGCAGCGACGGGTGTAGACGGCCGATCCGCATGCGCCGCCGCGTCGAGGGAGCCTGCGGGGGTGACGGCGAGCGCGGCGGTGCCGGCCAGACCGAACACGAGCCGGTGCAACGGGGCCGGCAGCCTGAGGATGGGGATACGCCACCGGGTCACCGCCGCGAGGATCTCGGCGAGCAGGAGCAGTGTGAATACTCCCCACAGCAGCCATATCGCCCAGAGGGCCGCACCGATGAGGAAGTCGGGGGTGAACCGTCCGCTGGAGCGCGCGAACCAGTCGGGGATCTGTGACCAGGCCGGCAGCCGGCGCAGCGGGTTCCCACCCGCAGCCCACAGCAGTACCGGAACGGCGACCAAGAAGAGACCGGCACCGATGACGCCGCGAAGAGCACCGCTCAGGGACGGCCTCGCGCGGCGCGGCCGCGGATCTGATGGGATGCGAACGGTGGCTCGTGCACCGTACTCGGCGAGTTTGTCGTCTCTGCCTCGGTGCGTCTGCGGCACCTGTCCCCCTGCCGTTGATCCCCGATCTTCTTCAAATACACGAGGGTGAGTGCCTTCGACTATCCCATCGGGAGAGATTCTCACCATCCGCGTACAACGAGTCACGTTCTGCGGATCACGGTTGACACCCGGATGCCTTCAGGGACGAGACTGCCCCTCATGCCAAGCGGGGGCACTGTCTTGTCGATCGACTTAAGTTCGTCGGCCATCGCGGCCACTGTCAGCCGGCAAGGCCTCAAGATCCCCATTCTCATCGACGGTCGCCTCGTCATGCCACCTGGCGTCGTTATCGGGCCCGCAGGGGAGATCTACGTCGGTCTCGACCCAATGGCCGCGATGTCTCTGCCGGCCGACCACCGGTTCGTCGATAACCCGACGGACCTTCTCGGCCGGCCCATCAACACCGCCGATACGACGCAACCCGACCCGGTGGATCTACTCGCCACCGTGCTGCGGCACGTCACCCATCATGCTGCCGTCCAGGTCAACGGGCCCATCACCGCGCTCACCGTTACCGTTCCGCCGAGCTGGGGACCACGCCGCTGCGGACACGTCAGCGAGGCAGCAACCCGCGCGGGATTTCCACCTCCCGCCCTGGTCACCGCACCCGCCGCTCTCGCCGCCTACGCCACAATCCTCGGCGTCACCGTGCCAGCAGGCTCCTGCGTGCTCATTTGCCAGGCAGACCGCGAACCGGCGACCCTCACCGTCTTGCAAACCGCCGCCGACGGCTACCGCGAACTGGCGACACAGCAGATCAGCCTTGCCCATGACCTCGACCACCTCATCGCCCACCACGTCGTCCAGACGGCCACCACAGACTCCGACCCGCTCCAAGCGATCATCACTGCGCCCAGTAGCGACCAGCCAGACGTCGGACGTGCCCTCCTGGAATCCGTCCGCACCGCCAGGCACCTACTCACGACCCAAGACCAAGCCCTGATCCTGCTGCCCGCGCCCCGCCAACCCGCCGTCATCACCCGTCACGACGTCACAGCCGCCGCACAGCCCCTCCTCGACCAGATTCCCGACGCAGTCGACGGACTCCTCGACTCGGCCGACATCGACAAAACGCACCTCGCTGACGTCGTCCTCAGACCAGCCCCCGGCGTAGCCGCGCTGGCCGAAGCGCTCGCCGCGGCCACCGGCAAAACCCCCACACTCATCGATCACCCCCACGCCCTCGCCGACGGTGCCCTCGCCCTCACCACCACGCACCAATCAGGCTCGGCAGCCGCTGCACGGCTACCCCGCGTGCGCCTACGTATCAGCGACCTCACCGGTGCCCTGCTCCTCGGTGCCTGTTCCCTGGTCCTGCTCCTGCAAGCCATCCTCAGCGCCTACATCACCACCTTCAGCACCTGGGTCGTCGGCGTCCGCACCTCCTTACCGCAACTCGGCACCGCCGGCGCACTCGTGATGCTCACCGCATTCGCCGTTGCGCACCTCGCGCCCACCACCTTGCTCGCCGGGACACCCACCGCATCAACACCCGAACCCACCACAGGCAGCCTCATTCGACGCGGATACCTCACCACCGCCGTCGGCGGCGCCATCACCGCAGCGCTCTACGGCCTCGCCACAGGCACCGCCGTCGAATACGACTACACCCCATATCTCAAATGGACCCTCGGGGCAGCCCTACCGTTGGCCGCCTTCGCCGCCCTCATCGCCGCGACCGCACCCCGCATCCCCGCCAACGCGCTACCCACGTGGCTCGCCATGACCCGCCCCGCCGTCACCCACGCGATCACCGCCACCGCCGGCATCTACCTCATGCGTGCCGCAATCACCCTCACCACACCCATCTCCACGAACGCCGTCGCCCCCATCGCTGGCAGCATCGGCGCAGCCCTCGTCGGCATTGCCACCGCCCTCACCATCAGCCGCCGCCGTACGATCCGCGCCATCACCGCACCCGGTCTCGCCATCGGCTACGCCCTCGTCTTCACCGTTGACACCACCGGCGCCCTCATCGTTGGCTACCTCGCCGCCCTCACCTGGTGGGGCATCCGACTCACCGCACACACCCTGCGGCTCGCCTTTCCCCAGCCAGGAACGGCACTACGCCACCTCGCCGACCGGACGGGCGGCTGAAGGACCGCGAAGCCCCTCGGGCTGCTAACACCGCAATTACAACGGCGATGGCAGCGACGCCGGGCGCATCGACCAGCCGCGCAGCGTCTACGTCGGCCAGCAGCAGATCCTCGCCCAACTCGACCCATTACTCGTCCCTGCTTTCCTGCCTAGCCCCGTCAAGGCAACTGAGCCAGCAGTCCACCAACATCAACAAGCGACCGGAGAACGTCTGACACGCCCGCCGAGGAGGAGGCAGGCCGAAATGCCACACCTACATACAGCGATACGTATAGCAGCAGACGAGTGCCGGTTGAGCGAAGGCTCAGCCGGCACTCGCATTTTCGGAAGGAGTTCCAAAATCGCCGAAGCGCACCAACAATCCTGGCCATCCAACTCGGCCACCACGATGGCCGACTGAGCCCCTAGACCGAACAACTTCGAGTGACCCAAGCGCCACGAGACTTCGAGCCGGCCAGTCCTCCCAGCGCACAGGCCGGCAATCCGACCAGCGCCGACCTCAGGACCTCCAACTCAGCCGCGCTGGCAGACACGCGAACGCCACTGGACCAACCCACCGAGCGAACGCGGCCACCGCACCTCACCGAAAGGGCACAAACATGGGAACGTTCCAGAATTTCCGGATCCGCATTGATATCGAGCAGGCCAAGCGGACGCACCCTACAACCTGCTCAACAAACTCCTACGCATCTGAGCCTCGTATGAGATCCCGCAATGCCAAACCCTCACTGACCGGAAAACCAGCGGGCACCCACCAATCGCCGGCGTCAAGCTTCGAGATTCAGAGCAAGCATTTCCGCCGAGACGAGCCGCAATGCCCGCAGCATCTTGCGGTAACAACAATCAACGAGAGGCTTGACGCCATACGACCAAACCGGATGGATAAACAGCCACAGTCGATAAGTCTCACGACCGCCTATGGCAGTGATAGCGCCAAGGACCCCCGATACCAATCATGCTGGAATCCTGAAAGGACGCCAGATCCATGTTCGCCCCGCCCCCGTACCGCAGCCGGTTCCTCACCGCCCGGTGGCCGGCAGCCTGCCGGCCGCGTCACGCCGCGCCGACTGCCCGGCTCCACCAACATGTTGGGTCGCCGATGAACGTCTCAGCCGCCCCGGAGTGGCGGCCGGACCCGCTCCTGAGCATCGACGACGTCGCCGCCTGGCTGGGCAAGCCCAAGAACACCCTCTACGCCTGGCACAGCCGAGGTAAGGGACCCCGCGCCATCCGCGTCGGCAACACCCTGCGGTACCGGCGCAGCGAAGTCGAACGCTGGCTCGACGACCACACCGACGCGGAGCGCTGACCCCATGGCCCGACCTGAACTACCCATCGGCACCTGGGGCAAGATCCGCACTCAGAAGCTGGGGCCCAATCGGTTCCGCGCCCGAGCGCGGTTTCGCGACTACGACGGCAAGACCCGCGACATCGAGGCCACCGGCACCACCGGCCCGGCCGCGGAACGGGCGCTGAAGGTCAAGCTACGTGACCGCACCACCCCCAACGACGACGAGATCACCCGGGAGACCCGCGTCAGCACACTCGCCGACCTGTGGATCGACGAGATCACCACCGAGGAGCGGATCGCAGCACAGACCATCCAGCGATACGAGACCAGCACTCGCAACGCGATCCTGCCCGCCCTGGGCAACCTCCGAATCAGAGAAGCCAGCGTTGGGCGCCTGGATCGGTTCCTGCGCGACATCGCCAAAGACCGCCCCTCGGCAGCCAAGGGCGCGAAAGTCGTCCTGAGCCAGATGTTCGCCCTGGCCGTTCGCCACGGCGCGATCCCCACCAACCCCGTACGCGACACCGGCCGGCTCCGTAAACCCCGCCGCACCGTCGTCGCCCTCACCGACGAGAATCTCCAGGCCGTCCGCACGGCGATCCGCGACTGGCAGCGACCGATCCCCGGCAAGCCCGGACCACGGCACAGCGGCGACCTAGCGGACGTCGTCGACCTGATGCTCGCCACCGGCGCCCGCATCGGCGAGATCCTTGCCCTGCGATGGGAGGACCTCGACCTCGCCGCCGAACGCCCCACCCTGACGATCTGCGGCACGCTCGTCTTCGTCAAAGGCCAGGGCTTCTTCCGCCAACCCTGGACCAAGAGCGACGCCGGCTGGCGAATGGTCGTCCTGCCCCGGTTCGCCGTCGGCATGATCATGGCCCGCAAGCTCGTCGCCGCCGACAACCCCCACGACGCGATCTTCGCCTCCCGACGCGGCACCTGGCTCTCGCCCAACAACGTCCGCCGCCAGTGGCGTGAGGCCCGCGCCGACACCGACCTCGCCTGGGTCACCCCCCACACCTTCCGCAAGACCGTCGCCACCCTCATCAAAGAAGAGACCGACACGAAAAGCGCCGCAGCACAGCTGGGACACTCCCGCGAGGAGGTCACCGCCACCTACTACATCGCCAAGCCCGCCCAAGCCCCGGACGTCTCGGACATCCTCGAGCGACTCGGTGCCGACCTCAGGCGACGTCCCACACCCGCATTGCCCAACGATGCGCAGGGATGACGAACCTGGTCGCCGACCCCGGTAAATGGGGGGTTTTCGGGGGGCGGTTCAAAACCCCATAGACAAACTTAAAGCCCTGACCAACGTTTCCGCTGGTCAGGGCTTCTTCTCTGTCGGGACGGCCGGATTCGAACCGACGACCCCTTGACCCCCAGTCAAGTGCGCTACCAAGCTGCGCCACGTCCCGCCCTCGCAAGGTTTCCCCTGCGACAGCCGGTACAGCTTAGCGCAGCGGCTTCCGCTCGTCCGCACAGGCCCCACCCGGGTCGTGTGCGCCGCGAACCACCGCACAACCCCTAGAGCGTCCTAGGAGGGTGGGCCAGGCGACGTCGCCTGGCCCACCCGAAACAGCCAGGGTCAGCCGTGCGCCTTGCCTCGGCCGCCGGGGCCGAGCTTCTTGCGGGGGCGGACGGATATTTCGATGGGGCTGCCCTCGTACCCGAACTCCTCGCGGAGCTTGCGCTCGACGAAGCGCTGGTAGCCGGCGTCGAGTGGGCCGGTGGTGAAGAGCACGAACCGCGGCGGCGCCACGCCCGCCTGGGTGGCGAACAGGATCCGCGGCGCGCGACCGCCGCGCACCGGGTGCGGGGTGGCCTGCACCAGGGCGGTCAGCCACTGGTTGAGCTGCGCGGTCGGCACCCGGGTTTCCCAGCTGGCCAGGGCCTTGTTGAGCGCCGGGGCCAGCTTGTCCACCGCGCGGCCGGTCATCGCGGACAGGTTCAGTCGGATCGCCCAGGGGATGCGGCGCAACTCCCGGTCGATCTCCTTGTCCAGGTAGTAGCGGCGGTCCGCGTCGACCAGGTCCCACTTGTTGAACGCGATGACCAGCGCCCGGCCGGCCTCGGTCACCATCGTCAGGATCCGCTGGTCCTGCTCGCTGATCGGCTCGCTGGCGTCGAGCAGCACCACTGCCACCTCGGCGGCCTCGATCGCGCCAGCGGTGCGCAGGCTGGCGTAGTACTCGGTGCCGCTGGCCTTGCCGACCCGCTTGCGCAGACCTGCGGTGTCGACCAGTTGCCAGGTCTGACCGCCGATGTCGACAAGGCTGTCCACCGGGTCCACAGTGGTGCCGGCGACCGAGTCGACGACCGCCCGCTCCTCGCCGGAGAACCGGTTGAGCAGGCTGGACTTGCCGACGTTGGGCCGGCCGACAAGCGCGACCCGGCGTGGCCCGCGCGGACGGTTCTCAACGATCGCCGGGGCCTCCGGCAGCGCCGCGAGGATGGCGTCCAGCAGGTCGCCGGAGCCGCGCCCGTGCAGCGCGGACACCGGGAACGGCTCGCCGAGGCCGAGCGACCACAGCGACGTGGCCTCCATCTCGATGGAGGTGTTGTCGGCCTTGTTCGCCACCAGGATCACCGGCTTGGCGCTGCGCCGCAGCATCTTCACCGCGGCCTCGTCCACGTCGGTGGAGCCGACCATGGCGTCGACCACGAAGAGCACCACGTCGGCGGTGAGCACCGCCGTCTCGGCCTGCGCGGCGATGGCCGCGGCGCGGTCCTTCGCGTCCGGCTCCCAGCCGCCGGTGTCCACCACGGTGAACGACCGGCCGTTCCACTGCGCGTCGTACGGGACCCGGTCCCGGGTCACCCCGGGAACGTCCTCGACGACCGCCTGCCGGCGGCCGATGATCCGGTTGACCAGAGTGGACTTGCCCACGTTGGGGCGGCCGACCACGGCCACCACCGGCTGCGGGCCGGTCGGCTCCTCGACGGCGACGTCGGGCTCGCGCAACTCGACCCAACCGCCACCATCGCTGCTCATGCCACACCCCGCTCGCTGAGAAGGCCACGCAGTCGCGCGACGACCTCGTCGATGCCCAGCTCGGTGGTGTCCAGCACGACGGCGTCCGGCGCCTGGGCGAGCGGGTTGACCTTGCGGGTCGAGTCGAGCCGGTCCCGGCGGGCCAGGTCCGCGGCGGTGGCCGCCACGTCGGCGGCGTCCTCGGCGCTGCGCCGGGCCGCGCGGGCGGCCTCGGAGGCGGTCAGGAAGACCTTCAGGTCGGCGTCCGGCGCCACGACCGAGCCGATGTCCCGGCCCTCGACGACCATCCGGCCCGCGTTGACGATCATCTCGCGCTGCCGGGCGACCAGCAGCTCGCGGACGGCCGGCACGGCGGCGACGGCGGAGACCGCTGCGGTCACCTCGGGGCCGCGGATGTCCGCGTCCACGCTCACGCCGTCGACGGTCACGCCGTACCCCTGCGGGTCGGTGCCGATGCGCAGGTCCACCTCGCCGGCGACCTTCGCCACCGACGCGGCGTCGGCGAGATCCACGCCGGAGCGCAGAACGGCCCACGTGATCGCCCGGTACATCGCCCCGGTGTCCAGGTAGCGCGCACCGATGCCAGCGGCGAGCCGCCGCGAGACGGTGGACTTACCCGAACCGGACGGCCCATCCACAGCGACCACACATCGCCCGGTCCGTACGTTTTCCTCCACCGTGTCCTCCTCAGCCCGTACCTCACGGATCGCCCGGTGCTGGCGCCGCAAGCGGTTGTCCATCATCGTCAATCATGCCCGGGGCCCGTGGTGGACCCGCGCGCGACGCCGCCGGTGGCGACCCACGCCACGTCACGGGGCCTACCGGCAGCCGTACCCCGATCCCGTGGGCTCAGTCACCCACCGCGTGGAACAGGGCGGCGACCTCCGCGTTGGTCAGGCGCCGGATCCGCCCCGTGCGCAGGTCACCCAACCGGATGGGACCGATCGAGGTACGCACCAGCCGGGTGACCGGGTGACCGACCTCGGCCAGCAGACGCCGCACGATGTGTTTGCGCCCCTCGTGCAGGCTCAGCTCCACCTGGGCGCTTTTGCCAAGCGTGTCCACCACCCGGAACGAGTCGACCTTGACCGGGCCGTCCTCCAGCTCGACGCCGGCCAGCAGCCGCTTGCTCAGGTTGCGCGGGATCGGCCCGACCACCTCGGCGAGGTACGTCTTCAGCACCTCGTACGAGGGGTGCATGAGCTTGTGCGCGAGGGTGCCGTCGTTGGTGAGCAGCAGCAGGCCCTCGCTGTCCGCGTCGAGCCGCCCGACGTGGTAGACCCGCTGCTCCACGCGGTTGCCGATGAACTCGGCCAGCTCGTTGCGCCCCTTGTCGTCCGCCATGGTGGTGACCACGCCGCGCGGCTTGTTCATCGCCACGTAGACCAGGCGGGTGTCGACCTGCAGGCGCTCGCCGTCCACGTGGATCACGGCGGTGGCCGGATCGACCTTGTCGCCGAGCTTGGCGACGCGCCCGTCCACCGTGACCCGGCGCCGGAAGATCAGGTCCTCGCAGGCGCGCCGGGAACCCACGCCGGCGGCGGCGAGCACCTTCTGCAGGCGCTCGGCACCCTCGTAGACGGGGGCGTCGGGTTTCGGGGAACGGTTATCGGGTCGCATCGGCAAGCTCTTCTACGTCGTCGGGCAGGAAAGGGGCGAGCGGTGGCAGTTCGTCGACGGTGTTCAGCCCGAGCTTCTCCAGGAACAGCGTGGTCGTCCGGTAGAGGAACGCCCCGCTGTCCGTTTCGGTGCCGCACTCCTCGACCAGGCCGCGGGTCACAAGCGTACGGATGACCCCGTCGCAGTTGACACCGCGGATGGCTGAGATGCGCGACCGCGTCACCGGCTGCTTGTACGCGACAACGGCGAGGGTCTCCAACGCCGCCTGGGTCAGCCGGACAGACTGCCCGTCCAACACGAACCGCTCGACGTACGTAGCGTATTCCGGCCGGGTGTACAGCCGCCAACCGCCGGCCGCCCGGCGCAGCTCGAACCCGTGCCCGGCGGCCGTGTAGCCGGCGGCGATCTCGTCGAGCATCGGCCCGATCCGCTCGGCCGGCTGCTCCAGCACCTGGGCCAGGACCAGCTCGCTGACCGGCTCGTCGACCACCAGCAGGATCGCCTCCAACGCGCCGCGCAGCTCACGGTCGGACAGCTCCGGCGCGGGCTCCGGCGCGGCCGTCACCCGCCGCCGCCCCCCAACCGCCCGAGGGGGTACGCCCGCACCCCCGACCTCGCCGGTCGCGCCCGCCTCGTCGGTCTCCCCCGCGATCGTGGAAGATTCCGGCCCTCGGAGGGGCAGTTCGCTTCCAAGATCTTCAGAGGCCGGCGGCGGGACGGTGGCGACCATGGGCCCGGGTTGGTCACTGTCGCGTTC
>NZ_VDFY01000250.1 GCF_006228125.1 Micromonospora orduensis
ACCCCGCACCGGCTGGCCGACGTCGTCCCCGCGCCGCAGCAGGTCCAGCCGGATCCGACCGAGGACTGGACGCTGCCGGCCGAAGCGGTCATCGTGGCCAGCGCCGACCCCGCCGCGCTGGCGGTCGCCGAGCAGCTCGCCCAGCTCCTGCGCCCGGCCACCGGCTACCCGCTGCCGGTCAGCGGCACCACCGTGCCGACGCCCGCCGGGGGCATCGCGCTGGTGCTGGACGACACCACGGACCTCGGCGCGGAGGGCTACCGGCTCGACATCACCACAACCGGGGTACGCGTCACCGCCAGCACCGCCGCCGGCCTCTTCTACGGCGGACAGACGCTGCGCCAACTGCTGCCGGCGGCGATCGAGAGCCCCGTCCCGGTCACCGAACGCTGGGCGCTGCCCGGTGGGACCATCACCGACGTACCCCGGTTCCCCTACCGGGGCGTGATGCTCGACGTGGCACGACACTTCTTCGCCGTCGAGGACGTGCTGCGCGTCGTCGATCACCTGGCCCGCTACAAACTCAACCACCTGCACCTGCACCTCACCGACGACCAGGGCTGGCGGATCGGCGTCGACTCCTGGCCGAAGCTCACCGCCATCGGCGGGGTGACCGAGGTCGGCGGTGGCCCCGGCGGGCACTACACGAAGGCCGACTACGCGCGGATCGTCGCCTACGCCGCCGACCGCCACATCACCGTCGTCCCGGAGATCGACCTGCCCGGGCACACCAACGCGGCGCTCGTCGCGTACCCGGAACTGGCGCCCGACAAGGTCGCGCCGCCGCCGTACACCGGCACCGAGGTCGGTTTCAGCTACGTCGACCCGGCCGACGAGCGGACGTACGACTTCGTCACCGACGTGCTGGGCGAGCTGGCCGCCCTCACGCCCGGGCCGTGGCTGCACATCGGCGGCGACGAGGCGTTCAAGGTCAAGGGCGAGGTGTACACCGGGTTCGTCGAGCGGGTGCAGCGCATCGTCGCCGGGCTCGGCAAGACCGTCGTCGGCTGGCACCAGCTCGCGCCGGCCGGCCACGTCGACGGGCGGGTCCTGCAGTGGTGGGGCACGAGCGGTGGCGAGGACCCGTCGACGGCCGACGCGGTACGCCGGGGCGCGAGGCTCATCGTGTCCCCCGGCAACCACGCCTACCTGGACATGAAGTACGCCCCGGACACCCCGATCGGGCACGACTGGGCGGGGCTGATCGACGTGCGCACCGCGTACGACTGGGATCCCGGCACACACGTCACCGGTGTGCCCGGCACGGCCGTACTCGGCGTGGAGGCCCCCCTCTGGACCGAATCGGTCACCTCGCTCGCCGAGATCGAGTTCATGCTGCTGCCCCGACTGCCCGCCATCGCCGAGCTGGGCTGGTCACCACGGACGACGCATGACTGGGCCGGGTTCCGCGACCGGCTGGCCGGGCACGGCCCGCGCTGGGCCACTGCTGGCATCGCCTTCCACCGCGCGCCCGAGGTCCCCTGGCCGACCACACCGACCGTCCCCGGCCAGCGCCCCGCGACGCTCCGGGAGGTCGACCGGACCCACCCCTGAGAGGTCGGCCGGTCCGGGCGTCAGCCGCCGGAGTCGTCCATCTCGGCGCCCTCGGGCACGGTGTCGTCGTCCCGGCTGGCCAGCCAGCCGTCGGGCAGGAAGACCTTGCCGGGCGAGTTCGTCCGCCCGCGCGGCTGGCCCAGGGCGGTCACCGGGAACGGCTCCGCCGGGTCGAGCTTGCCGAGCAGATCGTCGAGCTGGGCCAGGCTCTCGATCATCGCCAGCGAGCGACGCAGCTCACCGCCGACCGGGAAACCCTTCAGGTACCAGGCGACGTGCTTGCGGAAGTCGGTGCAGCCGTCCCGCTCGCCCCGGGTCGGGTTGCGCGCGCCCGCCACGAACTGGTCGACCAGCAGCTCGGCGTGCCGGCGCATGGTCAGCGCCACCTCGCCCAAGGTCGGCATCCGCCGCTCCGGCCGACCGTTGAAGGCGGCCTCCAGGTCGGCGAAGAGCCACGGCCGGCCCAGGCAGCCACGGCCGATCACCACACCGTCGACGCCTGTGTGCGCGACCATCCGCAGCGCGTCGTCCGCCTCCCAGATGTCGCCGTTGCCGAGCACCGGCACGTCGAGGGCCTGCTTCAACGTGGCGATGGCGTCCCAGTCGGCGGTGCCCGAGTACCGCTGCGCGGCCGTCCGCCCGTGCAGGGCCACCGCGGCGACGCCGGCCTCCTGCGCGGCGAGGCCCGCCTCGACGTACGTCAGATGGTCGTCGTCGATGCCCTTGCGCATCTTCACGGTGACCGGCACCCCGGCCGGCGACGCGGCGGCGACCGCGGCCGTCACCAGGCGGGCGAAGAGCCGGCGCCGCCAGGGCAGCGCCGCGCCGCCGCCACGCCGGGTGACCTTGGGTACGGGGCAGCCGAAGTTGAGATCGATGTGGTCGGCCAGGTTGCGCTCCACGACGATGCGCACGGCCGCGGCGGTGACCTCCGGGTCGGTGCCGTAGAGCTGGAGGCTGCGCGGACGCTCGTCGTCACCGAACGCGATCATGCGCAGTGTCTTCGGGTTCCGCTCGACAAGCGCCCGGGTGGTGATCATCTCGCAGACGTAGATGCCGCCGCCCTGCTCCCGGCAGAGCCGACGGAACCCAACGTTTGTGATCCCCGCCATCGGCGCGAGGACCACCGGCGGCCACACCTGGTGCGGCCCAAGGGTCAACGGCCGCAGCGCGGGCACGGTCGAGGCAGTCACCGCACAAGTGTACGGGGCCCCGACCGGCGCTTTCCGCGTCGGCCGAGGCCCCGTGCCGACCGTCTCAGCAGCCCGGGAGGCGCTCGATCAGGTACCGCTCGACCTGGTCCAGGGAGACCCGCTCCTGGGCCATGGTGTCCCGGTTGCGCACCGTCACGGCGTTGTCGTCCAGGGTGTCGAAGTCGACAGTCACGCAGAACGGGGTGCCGATCTCGTCCTGCCGGCGGTAGCGGCGACCGATCGCCTGCGAGTCGTCGAACTCCACCACCCAACGCTTGCGCAGCAGCGCCGCGAGGTCCTTCGCCTTCGGCGACAACGCCTCGTTGCGCGACAACGGCAGCACCGCCACCTTGACCGGGGCCAGCCGCGGGTCGAACCGCATCACCGTGCGCTTGTCCACGCCGCCCTTGGTGTTCGGCGCCTCGTCCTCGTCGTACGCCTCCAGCAGGAAGGCCAGCACCGCGCGGGTCAGACCGGCGGCCGGCTCGATGACGTACGGCATCCAGCGCTCGCCCTTGCTCTGGTCGAAGTACGACAGGTCGACACCCGAGTGCTTGCTGTGCGTGGACAGGTCGAAGTCGGTGCGGTTGGCGACACCCTCCAGCTCGGCGAACTCGGTGCCGCCGAACTGGAAGCGGTACTCGATGTCGACAGTGCGCTTCGAGTAGTGGGAGAGCTTCTCCTTGGGGTGCTCGTACAGGCGCAGATTGTCCGCCGACAGGCCCAGGTCCAGGTACCAGTTCCAGCGCTCCTGGAGCCAGTACTCGTGCCACTCCTCGTCGGTGCCCGGCTCGACGAAGAACTCCATCTCCATCTGCTCGAACTCGCGGGTCCGGAAGATGAAGTTGCCCGGCGTGATCTCGTTGCGGAACGACTTGCCGGTCTGCGCGATGCCGAACGGCGGCTTCTTGCGGGCGACCGTCTCGACGTTCTTGTAGTTGACGAAGATGCCCTGCGCGGTCTCCGGACGCAGGTAGTGCAGACCCTCGTCGCTCTCCACCGGGCCCAGGTAGGTCTTCATCAGGCCGTTGAACATCTTCGGCTCAGTGAAGGTGCCCTTGTTGCCACAGTTGGGGCAGTTGATTTCGGCGAGCGAGGCCGGTGGGTGGCCGTGCTTGGCCTCGTACGCCTCCTCCAGGTGGTCGGCCCGGAACCGCTTGTGGCAGAACTGGCACTCGGTGAGCGGGTCGACGAACTCGGCGATGTGGCCGGACGCCTCCCACACCTTGCGGGCCAGGATCACGGCGGAGTCGAGGCCGACCACGTCGTCACGCTGCTGGACCATGGTCTTCCACCACTGCCGGCGGACGTTCTCCTTGAGCTCCACGCCGAGCGGACCGTAGTCCCACGCCGATCGGGTGCCTCCGTAGATCTCGCTGGAGGGGAAGACGAAGCCTCGGCGCTTGGCGAGGCTGACGACGGCGTCGATACGGTCGACTGGCATGTTTCCTCCTACGCCGGCTGGCGGTCGGCGGGGGCGAGATATGGATGGAACGGTCAGTTCGGGACAACGGTACGGCCACCGTCGCCCCGAGCCCAGCAGAATACCGGGGGCCGGTCAGCTCACCCCGCAGACCTCCATGCCGCCGGTCTGGCCGTCCTGGCCCAGGCTGACCTGCTGCTGCTCCCGGTCACCGCCGGCGAGTGTCACGTCGACAGGCACGACCAGGTTGATGGTGTCCACCTCACCGACCCGGAAGGCGGCGACCTGGGGCTCGGCGGCCGCCCGACGTTCGAACTCGGCGCGGGACTCGCGCCGCTGCGCGTCGTCGCAGAGCTGGTCGTACGCCCGCCCGTAGTTCTTCTCGACAAGCGCCTGGTAGTAGTCGCCGGTCACGGTGCGGCCCTGCTCGCGGACGGCCTGCACGCCTGTGACGGCCAGGCCGACGACAGCCGCGCCACCTCCACCGCAGCAGAGGAGGACGGCGAGCGCGCCGACGCCGAGGCCGATCCAGAGCCGGGTCCGGCGGCCCTCGGTGGGCGGCGCGGCGAACGGCGGAGCCACACCGGGACCGGGCGGCGGGGCGGGTGCGGTCATAGGAGCAGCGTAGTGTCCGCCGGCTCAGCGGTAAGGACCCGCAGCCCGATCACTCTCGGCGACCACCACGGCCCCGCCGGGCGCGGCGCTGGCCAGCGCCTCGTACGCGGACGGCTCGTCGATCGACTCGGCGAGCAGCGGCACGGCGCTGACCTTGACCTCGAAGGCGCCCAGTGCCCGCCGGTAGGTGCCCACCGACTCCCACTCGGTGAGCAGGGTCCAGTGCCGGGGGTCGTCCAGCGCCCGGACCAGTTGTCCGCGCAGGTAGCCGGGGCGGGCGGCCAGCGCGGTGAGGGCGGCGTGCGCCCGTTCGGTGAAGTCGTCGGCGACATCGACGTCGACCACGAACCGGTTGGTCACCAGCACCGGGGGTTCCTCCTCGTAGAGTCTGTGGGATGCAGCGTACGCAGCGCCCTCTGCTGGCGCGTCTGGCCGGGGCGAACCCGACGTCGGTGTTCCTGCTCACCCTTGTGGTGGTGCTGGTGGCGTTCTTCACGCCCGGCGTCATCGGCGGGCTGCTGACGCTCGCGCTAGCGGCGGTGCTGATCGCCCTGTTGGCGACGACCTGGCCGGTTCAGTCGCCACAGACCCGGCTGATCCGACTGCTGATGCTGACCCTGCTGGTCACGGTGGGTCTGGCGAAGCTGCTCTGACATGCAATCATGCGTTTTTGACAATCATTATCGTTGCCACGGACAGTTGACGACATGACCAACCGCACCACGTCCCGCGTCCTGGCCGCCGCAACCGCCCTTCTCGCCCTGGGCGCCGCTGCCGGCTGCTCCACCGGCGGCGCCGCCGGCGCCGACCCGCAACGGGTCGACGTGGTGGCCGCGTTCTACCCCCTCCAGTTCCTCGCCGAGCGGATCGGCGGCGACGCCGTCCGGGTGACGAACCTCGCCAAGCCCGGCGCCGAGCCGCACGACCTGGAACTCAGCCCGAAGCAGGTCGGCCAGGTCAGCGAAGCCGAGCTGATCGTCTACCTGAAGGGCTTCCAGCCGGCGGTGGACGACGCCGTCGCGCAGAACGGCGGCGACCGGACGTTCGACGTGACGAGCGTGCAACCCCTGCTCGACGCGACCGCCGCCGGGCACGACCACGACGGTGCGGGCGAACACGCCGAGGAGGAGGAGAACACCGGCGGCAAGGACCCGCACGTCTGGCTCGACCCGACCCGGCTGGCCACCATCGGCGACCAGCTCGCCCAGCGGCTCGGCAAGGCCGACCCGGACCACGCCGCCGACTACACGGCCCGCGCCTCCGCGCTGCGCGCCGACCTGACGGCGCTGGACGGCGAGTTCACCCAGGGCCTGGCGACCTGCCAGCGGCGGGAGATCGTGACCAGCCACGCCGCGTTCGGCTACCTCGCCGACCGGTACCGGCTCGACCAGGTCGGCATCACCGGGCTGAGCCCCGACGTCGAGCCCTCCCCGCAGCGGCTCGCGCAGGTGATCGAGGAGGCCAAGGAACACCGGACCACCACGATCTTCTTCGAGACGCTGGTCAGCCCGAAGGTCGCCGAGACCATCGCCGGTCAGGTCGGCGCGAAGACCGCCGTGCTCGACCCGATCGAAGGGCTCGCCGCCGGCGACGGCGCCGACTACCTTTCGGTGATGCGTACCAACCTCCAGGCCCTGCGGACGGCGTTGAGCTGCTCGTGAGCACACCCGTCATCACCGTCGAGCACGGGGCGGTCGGCTACGACGGCCGCCCGGTGCTCCGGGACGTCTCGCTCTCCGTGACCGCCGGGGAGGTCGTCGCGGTGCTCGGCGCCAACGGCTCCGGCAAGTCCACACTGATCCGCGCGGTGCTCGGCCTGGTGCCGCTGAGCACCGGCACGATCACCCTCTTCGGCCAGCCGCAGCGCCGGTTCCGGCAGTGGCAGCGCATCGGGTACGTCCCGCAGCGCCTCGGCGCGGGCGGCGGCGTACCGGCCACCGTGCGCGAGGTGGTGGCCTCCGGCCGGCTGGCCCGCCGGGGCCTTCTCCGCCCGCCGGGCACGGCCGACCGCGCCGCCGTCGACGACGCGCTGCGCGCGGTGGGCCTCGCCGACCGGGCCGCCGACCCGGTGGCCACCCTCTCCGGCGGCCAGCAGCAGCGCACCCTGATCGCCCGCGCGCTGGCCGGCCGACCGGAGCTGCTGATCCTCGACGAGCCCACCGCCGGCGTGGACGCGGCCAGCCAGGAGGCGTTCGCCGGCGCGCTGCGCGACTTCGTCGGCGACGGCGGGACGGTGCTGCTGGTGGCCCACGAGCTGGGCCCGCTGCGACCGGTGATCAGCCGGGCTGTCGTCGTACACGAGGGTGGTATCTGTCACGACGGCCCGGTGCCGGACCCGGCCGGCCACCACGCGGAGCCCGACCACGACCACGTGCACCCGCACGGTCCCGACGAGCCCGCCGGGCTGTGGAGCAGCTGAGCAATGGAACTCTTCCAGTACCCGTACATGCAGCGGGCCCTGATCGCCGCGCTGGTGATCGGCCTGGCCGCGCCGGCGCTCGGCATCTACCTGGTGCAGCGCCGGCTGACGCTGATCGGCGACGGCATCGGGCACGTGGCGTTGACCGGCGTCGGCGCCGGCCTGCTGCTCAACCGCTCGCCGGTGCTGGTGGCGGTGATCGTGGCCACCATCGGCGCGGTCACCATCGAGGTGGTCCGCTCCCGCGGGCGTACCTCCGGCGACCTGGCCCTGGCCCTGCTCTTCTACGGCGGCATCGCCGGCGGTGTGCTGCTGGTCGGCCTCTCCGACGCGACAAGCGCCAACCTCAACGCCTACCTGTTCGGGTCGCTGACCACCATCTCGCCCGCCGACCTGACCACCATCGCGGTGCTCGGCGCGGCGATCCTCGTCGCCATGATCGCGCTGCGGCCGGCGCTCTTCGCGGTCAGCCACGACGAGGAGTACGCGCGGGTCTCCGGCCTGCCGGTGCGCACCCTCAACCTGCTGATCGCGGTCACCACCGCGGTCACCGTGACCATCGCGATGCGCGCGGTCGGGGTGCTGCTGATCAGCGCGCTCATGGTGGTCCCGGTGGCCGCCGCCCAGCAGGTCACCCGCGGCTTCCGCGGCACGATGACCGCCGCGATGGCGCTCGGGTTCTTCGCGGCCGGCTCCGGCGTCTGGGTGGCGGCGACGGCGGACACCGCGCCGGGCGCGTCGGTGGTGCTGGTGGCGATCGCGTCCTTCCTGGTGGTGGCCGTGACCGGGGGAATCTGGCGGGCGCTGCGCCGCCGGGTCACACCGTCCTCCGTCCCAGCGCCGGAACCGCACGAGGTCGTGCTGCGCTGAGACGGATCAGCGGGACGCCTGCGGCATTGGTTACCGTTGCAGGATGACCGGCGCAGCGGGCTATGAGGCGTTCGACGGGGCCAGCGAACTGCTCCGCGCCCTGTCGGCCCCCATCCGGCTGGCCATCGTCAGTGAGCTGGCCGACGGTGAGCGGTGCGTCCACGAGCTGGTGGAGAAGCTGGGCGCCGCGCAACCGCTGGTCTCCCAGCACCTGCGGGTGCTGCGTGGCGCGGGCGTCGTGCGGGGCTCCCGCCGAGGTCGGGAAATCGCGTACAACCTGGTCGACGAGCACGTCGCGCACATTGTGGCGGACGCGGTCAGCCACGCCGGGGAGGGATCATGAGCGAGAACGGCGCCGCGGTGCGCAACACCCGGCAGCGCTCGGCGGTGAGCGCCCTGCTGGGCGAGATGGAGGGCTTCCACAGCGCGCAGGACCTGCACGCGATGCTGCGCCAGCGCGGTGAGCGGGTCGGACTGACCACCGTCTACCGCACCCTGCAGGGGCTCGCGGACGCGGGCGAGATCGACGTGATGCGCCCCCCGGGCGGCGAGCACCTCTACCGCCGGTGCAGCGAAGGGCACCACCACCACCTGGTCTGCCGGGCCTGCGGCCGTACCGTCGAGGTGGCCGGCCCGGCCGTGGAGAGCTGGGCCGACCGGGTCGCCGAGCAGCACGGCTACGCCGACGTCAGCCACACCCTGGAGATCTTCGGCACCTGCCCGGCCTGCGTCCGCTGAGGGTGTCGGGCTGAGGGCGTTCGTGGCACGCTGTCCGGCGTGAAAATCTACGCCGATCGGTTTCCGACCGCCGCCCGCCAGTTGCTCACCGACCTGCTCGTCGTCGCCTGGGTGTACGTCGCGATCCGTGGCGCGCTGTGGCTGCACGACCTGGTGCAGAAGCTCGCCGTACCGGGACAGAAGCTGGAGGGCGCCGGCAGCGGGCTCGCCGACAACCTGGGCGACGCCGGCAGCAAGATCCGACGGGTGCCGCTCGTCGGCGACGAGTTGACCGCGCCCTTCCAGCGGGCCGCCGACGCCGCCCGAGGGCTCGCCGACGCCGGCCGCGACCAGCAGCACCTCGTGGACCAGCTGGCGCTCGCCCTCGCCGTCGCGGTGCTGATCTTCCCGCTCGGCCTGGTGCTGTTCGGGTGGCTGCCGCTGCGGGTGCGCTGGATGCGGCGGGCCGGATCGGCCGCGAAGCTGGCCGCCGGACCGGCCGGCCGGGACCTGCTCGCCCTGCGCGCGCTGGCCACCCAGCCGCTGGGCCGGCTCACCAGGATCGCACCGGACGTCGCCGAGGCGTGGCGGCGCGGCGACGACGAGACAGTCGACGCCCTCGCCGCGCTGGAGCTGCGTCAACTCGGTCTGCGCGGCCGTGGCCGCTAAGGTCTTCGGGTGTTCTACTTCCTGGTCGTCATCGCCGTCCTGCTGCTCGGCTACGCCGCCGTCCTGGTCTCCTTCGTCCGCCGGGGCAGGAAGATCCCGCCCGCGGCGTACCTGGGTCTGGCGGTGCTCAACGGCCTGATCCTCGCGGCGGTGCTGGCCTGGGCGGTCGCCCGCTGACCCGCGCCGGGCCCGCACGGCACACGGTCACGGCCTGGGCGGGATACGGCGACGGACGTCCTCGGCGGTGGACGGGCCAGGCGACCAGCGGGCCACCCACGGCAGCTCGTCCGACGGGGTGATGACCCCCTCCTCCAGACCCGCGTAGCGGCCGGCGAGGATCCGCTTCGCGGCGGCGGTGTCGACCGAGTCGGTGTTGTCCCACAGGGCGGCGAA
The DNA here is from genome assembly GCF_006228125.1 of Micromonospora orduensis. Classification (GTDB taxonomy): domain Bacteria; phylum Actinomycetota; class Actinomycetes; order Mycobacteriales; family Micromonosporaceae; genus Micromonospora; species Micromonospora orduensis. Next base: position 9,854 of record NZ_VDFY01000250.1, read on the forward strand.
CAGGGCGTCCACCCGGACCCGCGCCTGCCGGCAGAACAGGTCGGCCAGTTCGACGTTCTCCGGACGGCTGTCCCGTTCGGCGAACGCCCGGACGCAGACCGCTGACATCGCGAACAGCTCCGCGCCGATGTCCACCACCCGGCCGAGGAACGCCTGCTTGCGCTCCATCTTTCCCTGCCAGCGCGACATCGCGTAGAACGTCGACCGGGCCAGCTTGCGCGACGACCGTTCCACCTGGCGCAGGTGCGCGGCCAGCGGCCCGAACTCGGCGTACGCCGACGGGCTCTGCCCTCGACCGACGGCCAGGGTGGGCAGCCACTTCGCGTAGAAGGCCCCGGCTCGGGCGCCGGCCCGGGCCTTGCGGCCGAGCCCCGCGTCCGGGTCGATGATGTCGCCGGCCACCGACAGGTGGGCGTCGACGGCCTCCCGGGCGATCAGCAGGTGCATGATCTCGGTGGAGCCCTCGAAGATCCGGTTGATCCGCAGGTCACGCATCATCTGCTCGACGGCGGCGGCCCGCTCGCCACGGGCGGCCAGCGAGTCCGCCGTCTCGTACCCGCGCCCGCCCCGGATCTGGATCAGCTCGTCGGCGATCGTCCAGGCCATCTCGCTGGCGTACAGCTTGACCAGCGCCGCCTCGATCCGGATGTCGTTGCGGTCGTCGTCGGCGAGCAGGCAGCACAGGTCCAGCATGCTCTCCATGCCGTACGTGGTGGCGGCGATGAACGAGAGCTTCTGGGCGACCGCCTCGTGCTCGCCCACCGGCCGGCCCCACTGGACCCGGTCGGCGGCCCACCCCCGGGCCACGTTCAACGCCCACTTGCCGGCGCCCACGCACATCGCCGGCAGCGAGAGCCGACCGGTGTTCAACGTGGTCAGGGCGATCTTGAGGCCCTTGCCCTCGCCGCCGATGACGTTCTCGGCAGGAACGAACACGTCATGGAACCGGGTGAGGCTGTTCTCCAGGCCGCGCAGGCCGACGAACTCGTTGCGGCGTTCCACAGTGATGCCGGCGCTGTCGCCGTCCACCACGAACGCGGTGATCCCGCCGCGCCGGCCCTCGCCGGCCGGCACCCGGGCCATCACCACGAGCAGGGTGGCGACGATGCCGTTGGTGGCCCAGAGCTTGACCCCGTTGAGCCGGTAACCGGTGCCGTCCCCGGTCGGCTCGGCGGTGGTGGCCAGCCGGGCCGGGTCGGAGCCTACGTCCGGTTCGGTGAGCAGGAACGCGGAGACCTCGCCGGCGGCGAGTCGGGGCAGGAACCGCTGCTTCTGCTCGGCGGTGCCGAACATCTTCAGCGGCTGCGGAACCCCGATCGACTGGTGCGCCGAGAGCAGCGCGCCGATCGCCGGGCTGACCGAGCCGGCCAGCATCAGCGCCCGGCAGTAGTGCAGGTTGCTGAGCCCGAGGCCGCCGTACTGCCGGTCGATCTTCATGCCGAACGCGCCGAGGTCGGCCAGGCCGTGGAACACGGCGTCCGGAACGGACGCGTCGCGTTCGATGGCCGCGCCGTCCACCTCGGAGGCGAGGAAGGCGCGGAACCGGCCGAGGAACTCCTCGGCGCGCGCCACGTCGTCCGGGTCGGAGCGGGGCCACGGGTCGATGAGGTCGAGCCGGAACCGGCCGAGGAACAGTTCCTTGCCGAAGCTGGGCCGGTCCCAGGTGGACTCGCGGGCGGCCTCGGCGACCTGCCGGGCCTCCTTCTCGGTGACCTGCCCGGCCTCGGCGGGCAGCGGCGCGGCGGTGCCCGCGGTGCTGGGCGCGGCTTCGGAGTCGGAGCCGTCCGGTGCCGGTCGGCCGTTGTGCGTCGTGGTCACGGCTGCCCCCTCGAACCTCGATGCGGCTGCGTCGGCATGTGCCTCAACGCCACGCTACCCCCGAGTGTTACCCAGGGGTAGCGCTGCGTGAAGATCCGCTTCTGGCCGTCCGCGCGTTCAGCGGCCGGTGATCTCGTCCGGGTCGTCGTCCTCGTCGTCGATGTCGTCCTCACCCCAGTTGCGCCGGCCGAACGGCAGGATCACCCAGAACGCGAGGAACCACAGCCCGGCCAGGGCGCTGAGCAGGAAGGCGATCGGCCGGTCCAGCACGAAGTCGGTGATCAGCAGCACCGCGCTGACCATCGAGATCAGCATGAAGGCGAGCCCGCCGCTGGCCATCCGGTGGGCGAAGCGGACCAGCTCCGGCTTGCGTCCCTGCCGGAACAGCGCCCGGTGGAACGCCACCGGCGAGATGATCATCGCGGTGGCGGCGGCCGCCGCGAGCAGCGCCACGATGTAGACGTCACGCTGGAATTCGCTGGTCCGGGTGAACCCGTTACTGAACGGCAGGGTGAGCAGAAAAGCGAAGAGGATCTGCACGCCGGTCTGGGCGACCCGCAACTCCTGCAACAGGTCGGCGAAGTTGCGCTGCCAACGCTGCTTCTCGGTCTCCTTCGACACGCGCTACCTCCGGTGAGACGCTACTGCCGGCGGTCCCGGCCGCCGGCAGCAACGCCAATGCCCCACCCGGCCGAGCGCGAAACAGGTTCACAACATGTCCCGGCCATCCCCCGGTCACCGCGACGTCGAGGGCCCTCCACCGCCCGCCCCGGCGTCAGGAGCCGCGCCGGATCCGCCCCGCGTACCGCGCCTCCAGCTCCGCGTTGTGCGCGTCGCCGTCCGGGATGTTCGCCGACAGGTAGACCGGGGGCCGCTCCCCGGCCGCCAACAACCGGGCCACCACCTCCACGGTGACCTGCTGGGCCAGCAGCGCCGCCGTGATCGAGGAGACCGCGCCGACCGCGCCGCCGCCGGGCAGCGGCAGCGTCGCGTCGCCGTACGGGGCGCCGTTGTCGAGCACCACGTCGGCGAGGTCGGCCAGCTTACGACCGGACGGGTGCCGGGAGGTCATCCGGCCGGAGTGCAGCGCGGAGGTGATCGCCACCAGACCGTGACCGCGATCCTTCACCAGCGCGGCGAACTCCACCATCGCGCCGTTGACACCCGAGTTCGAGGCCAGCACGAACACGTCGGCGGGCCGCACCGGGGCCAACTCGTACAGCCGGTGCGCCACCGCCGGGTCCCGCTCCAGCAGCGGACCGAGCCGGTCGGCCGGTTCGCCGCCGAGCAGCACCAGATCGCGCAGCGCGATCCGGTTGGTCGGCACCAGGCCGCCCGCCCGCCCGGCGATCTCCATGGCGAGGGCCTCCGAGTGGCCGGTACCGAAAGCGTGCACCACCCCGTCCGCACGGACCGCGTCGGCGATCAGGTCGGCGGCCCGCCCCACCGCCTCCCGCTGACTCGCGGCCACCCGGCCGATCGTCTCGGTCACCACGGCCAGGTAGTCCTCGGCGCTTACCGTCATGCGTCCTCCGTCGTCTGGTTGCGGCCAGCTCAGGCCGTTCCGCCGACCCGGGCCAGGATCGCCTCGGCGAGCGGGCCGGGAGCGGCGTCCGGGATCCAGTGGGTCACCCCGGTCAGGGGTACGAAACGGTAGTCGCCTGTGACGTTGGCGGCGCACGCGTCGGCGGCGGCCCGGCCGATCGCGACGTCCCGATCGCTCCACACGTACGTGGTGGGCACCCCGACCGGACCGACGCCGGCCAGGTCGGAGCCGGACATCGCCCGGTACCAGTTCAGGGCGGCGGTGAGCGCGCCCGGCTCCCGCATCGGGGCGGCGTAGCGGTCCACCCGGGACGCGTCCCCCACGCCGCCGAGCATCTTGCGCAGGGCCGTCGCGTTGAGGGCCAGCAGCACCCTCTCCGCCTTGCCCGGCATCCGGAACAGCGCCATGTACGACGAGCGCGCCTTCTGCTGCGTGTCGGTGCGCAGGGCGTGCGCCATCGCCGCGGGATGGGGCACGGACACCGCCGTGAGCGTGCGGACCCGCCCGGGATGCCCGGCGGCCACCGCCCAGGCCACGGCGGCGCCCCAGTCGTGACCGACCAGGTGGACGGCGTCCAGGCCGAGCAGGTCGAGCACCGCCACCACGTCGGCGACCAGTTCGGGGATCGCGTACGCGCTCACCGCCTCCGGCCGGGCGCCCGGCGAGTAGCCACGCTGGTCCAGCGCGTACGTGCGCAGCCCGGCCGCGTGCAGCGCCGGGACGACGTCGTCCCACTCGCCGCTGTGCTGGGGGAAGCCGTGCAGCAGCAGGACGGCTTCACCGTCCGGCGGTCCACCGGCGCGTACCTCGAACGTGAGACCTCGTGCGTCGACCCGCATGATCGTGAGCCTACCCAGCCGGCGTCCGGCCGGCAGGACGCCGAGAGCCGGTGGACGCCCTGCTGGGCTGGCACCCCTGGTCGGTGCTAGCGTCAGCGAGACAACTTCACATCCGACAGGGGAGCGCACAGCGCTGAGAGTGCGGGTACGCCCGCAGACCCTCGAACCTGATCTGGGTAATGCCAGCGCAGGGAGTTCGGTCGACCTCCAGCCGCGCCGCCGTCCGGTGCCACCGGACGCGGCGTGCGTCTTCTCCTGGTTCTCTTTCGTGAACTGGGAGCACAGCATGGACAACACCACAAACCGTTGGCGGACCATCGACATCGTGGTCGCCTCGGTGATCGCGGTGGCCTTCGGCGTCATCTTCTGGGCCTGGGGCCTGGTCTGGAGCGCCACCGAGGGGGCGTTCGCCTTCTTCCCGCCGGCGCAGACCCTGCTCTACGGCGTCTGGCTGATGCCGGCCGTCATCGGCGGCCTGGTCATCCGCAAGCCGGGCGCCGCGCTCTACTGCGAGACGGTGGCGGCGGTCCTCTCCGCGCTGCTGGGCAGCCAGTGGGCCGGCACGGTGATCCCGCAGGGCATCGTGCAGGGCATCGGCGCCGAGTTGGCGTTCGCCGCCTTCCGGTACCGGTCGTTCCGCCTGCCGACCGCCGTGCTGGCCGGCGCGCTTACCGGTCTCAGCGCCGCGCTGTTCGACTTCTTCGTCTGGAACGTCGACTACGCGCTTGGCGACTACCGCATCCCGTACGCGCTGCTGACCATCGTCAGCGCCACCGTGATCGCCGGTGCCGGCGGCTGGCTGCTCACCCGCGCCCTGGCCAACACCGGTGCCCTGGACCGCTTCCCGGTAGCCCAGGAACGCGCCCTGATCTGACGCGCCCGCTCGGGTTGATCAAGAGGTTCGCGTCACCGAAGCGCCAATTTCTGACGCCGACCTCTTGATCACCGGGCGAAGGATGGACGGGGGTGAACTGGTGGGCGGGGTACTGC
>NZ_VDFY01000072.1 GCF_006228125.1 Micromonospora orduensis
CCGTGACCCGGCCGCCGGCGTCGACCGCGGTGGTCGCCGGCGGCGACCGGTCCGGGTCGGCCGGCGGCCGGGTCACGGCGGTCACGCCGGCACCGCCACGGGTCGTGCCGGCAGCGGACGCCACCGGGCCGAACGTTCCCGTTCGGTGAGGGCCATCGCGAAGGCGACCGCGAAGAACGCGACCGACAGGTTCTGGTTGGCCATGCCGTAGAACGGGATCTGCACCAGGCAGACCACCGGCACCACGGCCAGCCACTGCCCGGCCGCCGACGTCGCCCGCGCGCAGATCCCCGCGGCGGCCACGAACCAGGCCAGGAAGCAGAGCAGCGCCGGTACGCCGTGACTGAACAGCACCATCCAGAACTGCCCCTGGGTGCCGATCGGCGCCGCCGCGGAGACCGTGTCCACATTCGCCGGCGCGCCGTAGCCCAGCCACGGCGACTCCTGCACCCGACGGATCACCTCGGTGTAGAGCGAGAGCCGGTCGGTGTTGGTGTCGCTGGAGTCGACCCGCTGACTGATCAGGTCGGTGATGGGGATGAACAGCGTGGCCAGGGCCCCGATCACCACCAGCCCGACGATGGACGCGGCTACCCGCACGTTGCCGCGCAGGCTCGCCCGCACCCCGAGCACCGCCAGCCCGGCGCCCAGGCTGAGGAACATCGCCCGGTTGAGGGTGAGGAACGCCGGCGCCAGCGACAGCGGAAGCGACGCCAGCAGCACCCAGCGCAGCAGCCCTCGCGGGCGCAGCATGGCGAAGGCCACCACGCACGGCAGGGTCATCGCGTACGCGCTGCCGTAGTTGTTCGTGTACGCGAACGGCGCGGCCGGCCGGTAGATCGGGTTGAGCGAGCGGGCGCTGTATTCGGCGGTGGTCAGGTGGACCATGTCCTGGATGAACGGTGTGCCGGCCACCCCGCCGGGCAGCAGCACCTCCATCGGGGTGGTCATCGCCAGCCGGGGCGCCAGCACCCCGAGCCAGCCCAGCACGACCAGCCCGAACCAGAACGCGCAGAGCGGGCTGAGCACCGCCACCAGGTCGGCGCGTTCCCGGGCGGCGGCGTGCACGTAGACGCCGACCACCAGCGCGGTCAGGTAGAAGGCCAGCCGCAGGGCGAAGGTGAGCAGCGAGGCCGGCGACCGCCATCGCCACGTACCGGATGTCCGCGTCGACGGCCCGGGGACTGCCCCGCCACGGCGGGCGGCGGACCGTGCCGAGCAACGGCAGGCCGGTGGCGTCCCGACCGTCGGCGACCGAACGAACCCGCCGGTCGGTCGACTCCCACACGTACGCCAGCACCACGCCGAGCAGGGCGCCGCCGAGCAGGCCGGCGACCAGGTAGAGCGGGCGGTGCCCGGCGGAGGTGACCAGGGCGCGCTCGGCGGTCTGGGTGACCCAGCCGGGGTTGATGTCCACGGCGGCGATCTCGGTACGGGCGGCGTTGAGCTGGGTGAGCTGGTTGTTGATCCCGGCCAGTTCGGCCACGGCGGCGTCCCCGGCGCTGGTGTCCTTGGCGGTGCTCGCCCGCTTCTGCACCGCCGTCTGCTGGGCGGCGACCTTGGTGATGCTCGCGTCGTACGAGCGCAGCATCTCGGCGCGCTGCTGCTCGTACATGGCGCGCCGCACGTCCAGGTAGGCGCGGGCGGCGAGGTTGGCGCTCTGCACCGCCCGCTGCGCGTCCTTCGCCTGGTAGCTGAAGCGCAGGATCTGCCCGCCGGTGGGCACCTCGACCTCGAGTGCGTTACGGATGTCGCGCGGGTCGGCGCCGGCCGCGTCGGCGAGCCGCTGCACCACCTCGGTACCGGTGGCGATGCCGCTCTCCACGTTCATGTTGACCGCCCGGTCGGCGCCCGCGCCGCTGGGGGTGAACGCGTCGGTCACCACCGGACGGACCGCCACCACGGCGTTCGCGGTCATCGCCGCCGGCACCATCAGCACATAGCCGAGCGCGAGGAGCAGACCGGCCACGGCCACGGCCGTCACCAGCCGCAGCCGGTGCAGCGGCACCCGCAGCAGGTCGGTGAACGAGACGGTGCGATCGGCGCCAGCGGTCGGAGCGCCCGTCGACCAAGAGGTGGGAGTCGCGTCAGTCATGGAACTTCTTCACCGTCTGTTGAGGATTGCCGACGACCACGACGCGGGGCGGCACGTCCGTACGGACCACCGTCGCCGCGCCCACGACGCTGTCCCGGCCGACCCGTACGCCCTTCATCACCAGGGCATGCGCGCCGACCCAGACGTTGTCCTCAAGGACGATGGGGGCGCGGGTGGCCGGGCCGGGAGGCTCGTGCCGCTGCTCGGGTGGCAGGTTGTGGAAGTCGTTGTCGAGCAGTTCGCAGTCGGACAGCAGGCACCGGTCGCCGACTGTCACCGAGGTCCAGGTGCCGATCCAGGTCGCGTTCAACAGACACTCGGCGCCGATCCGCACCTCGCCGGGGCCGGCGAAGCGGACCAGCTTGTTCAACCGGGTGCGGTCGCCGATGGTCACCCGCACCCCGCGGCGCAGCCGGATCCGGCCACGGATCTCCACGTCCCGGCCGAGTGTCAGCCGCCGGTAGCGCAGCTTGTACCAGCCACGTTTGACCGCGAAGACCAGGAGCACCGCGCGTCGCGCGCGAATGCCAGCGGCGCCGACCAACCGACCCCTCCCCACATCGCGGGGCCGGCGGCGGTGCTGCCGCCGCCGGCCCAACGTGAACAATCTATCGATGCTCCGTTACGAACCGTAGACCCTTACTGCACGGAGAAGAATGTTGAAGGGGTGGACCAGGACAACTCGGGCGTCGCGAGGGCGAGCACTGTCGCTGCCGTCCCGTCGACCACCGCGCTCGGCGCGGCCGTCGGGTTGAACGGCACGCTACGCAGCGTGCCGTCGGTAGCACCGTAGACGATCCGGCCGGCCACCCACGCCATGCCACGCACCCCGGACCACGGCACGCCTGTCGTCGGCACGGTGAACTCGGTGGCGCCGAGATAGTTGCCGTCGATCTCGAAGTAGCGGTAGTACAGGTTGTTGGCGCCGGTACGCGTGTAGTAGAGCCGGCCGTCGAGGAAGAAGGCGCCGCTCCACACGGCCGGGTTGTACCAGTCGTTGTAGCCGGACGCCTCCCACGGCGATCCGATCGCCCCGCCGTTGAACAGCGAGACGTCGATCCGGCTGCCGGTGGGCGTGCCCGCGACCGTGTGCGACCAGTAGATCCGGTCGTCCACCCGCCACGTCGCGCCGGCCGCCGTGTAGGCCGGCTGACTGACCGTGGTCGGGGTGCCCAGCGTGGTGCCGTCGAACGGCACCCGGGCCAGGGTGGCCGGGGCGGTGCTCAGGTAGAGGTTGCCGGTGGTCGCGGTGGGTGGGTTCTTCGGGGTGAACGTCCGTCCGCCGGCGAGCGGGAACATGCCGAGCCGACCGTGGTACTCCTCGCCCATGCCGTCGGAGTTGTGCCCGAAGTAGAGGCCGTCCGTACCGCGCCACAGCACCGGCACCGACGAACCCCAACCGCTGGTGCCGGCCGGCATCGAGGCGCTGCCGCTGCGGCGCGGGTTCCAGTTCACCGGCATACCGGTGGCCGGGGTGACCGCCGCGATGCCGAGCCGGTCGACCGCGCCGGGGCCGGCGACGTCGACGCCGTTGGGGTTGTTCAGCCAGCGGAAGTGCCCACCGAGGTAGATGACGTTGTCGGCGACCTCGACCGAGGTGATGGTGTCGTTGCCGGTGTAGTCGGCCCAGGTGGCGAGCTGGCCGCTGCCCCGGTTGGCCGTCTCGAAACGGACAAGCGTGTCGCAGTAGGCGGTGGGCCACCCCGAACCGCCGTTGGTGCCGACCACGAACCAGCTGCCGTCCGCGCCGAACTTCACGTCCTGCACGTAGTGCACGAACGTGGACGGGGCGGCGCACGGCGGAACGAACTTCTCCGTGCTCCAGTCGATGAGCGTGGGCGTCGCGGAGACGTCCACAAGCGCCATCTGGTTACGCGGCAGGTCGTTGACGAGCATGAAGTTGCCGCCGACGACCAGGGTGTTGCCGTCCGGCGTGACGTCGATGGTCCAGACGTACGAGGTGGTGCTGTGCCGCCCCACCGTGGCGTTGATGTTGAAGGTCGGGTCGATGGCGCCGGTGGTCGCGTTGAGCCGGGCGAGGCCGGCGTGCGCGGTGCCGTTGAGCCAGTTGAACGCCCCGGCCACGTACAGCCAGTTGCCGTTCAGCACGATCTCGCGGACGTTGCCGCCGTCGGAGCGCCCCACCCAGGCGTCGATGATCGCGCCGGTGGACGGGTCGAGGGCGACCAGGTTCTTGCGGGAGACGCCGTTGACGTTCTTGAAGGCCCCGCCGACGATCAGCGTCCCGCCCGGGCCGGCGACGAGGGTGTTGACCGCGCCGTCGAGCACCGGCAGGAACGTCGTGGACAGGGTGCCGGTGGTGCGGTCGTACGCGAAGAGGTAGGGCTGGTTGATCCACGGTGAGCTGGCGGTCTGCCGCAGCTGCGTGAAGCTGCCGCCGACGAAGACCGTGTTGCCCACCTGCGCGAACGCCCGGGTTTCACCGTTGCGGGCGTGTGGGGTCGAGTCGGCGGGATTCGCCGACACGAGAGTCGCCGTCTCCGGGACCGGCACCACCGCCGCCGAGGACACCGAGGGCACACCGAGCACCGCGGCGACGATCGCCAGCGCGACCACCCCCGCCCTAGTACGACGTCGTCCTGCGAAACGCCACAAGTGCGGAAGTTTGGGCACGCTGCGCCTCCAAGGTGGATGAGAACCCGAGGTAGCGTCCCTCGCCCACGCTGGCAGGCGCATCCGCCGATTGGGCGGTGCATCGATCAGCAAGATGACAGAACACCTGCGGGTCGGATGTGCGATCCGACCCGACGGTGTGCCGTCACCACAAATACGCGATCGTCAGCGGCTCCCTCCTGTGGGCTGCCGCAGGTACCCGTCCCGACCGGCCTGGGAGAAGCCGGCCAGCGCCGACGCGTCGTGGTTCATCGTCATGTCACAGGTCGAGGTGCGCGTCGTCATGCCCGGCGAGTTGAAGTAGATGGCCGCCTTGATCTTCGGGTGCGCCTTCAGCGCCGCCGGGAACTCCTGGAACCAGCGCTGCTTGGCGCCCGGGTCGGCGGAGTTGAAGTTGGTGCCGAACTCGGCGAGCATCCGCGGCTTGCCGGCGCCGATGCCGTTCTCGTCCAACCAGCGGTAGAAGCCGCCCACCGTCGTGCTGGGGCTCTTCCACACCGTGCTGCCGTTGCAGACGTGGAAGTTGTACGGGTCGTAGGCCACCCAGTCGACGTAGCGGTCACCGGGGTAGAGGGCGGCGTACCGGGAGTAGTGACCGGACCAGCCCATCATCGTCCAGACCCAGACCGCGTTCGTCGCGCCTGCCTTCGCGAACCGCTCGTACACGTACCGCCAGGCTCGGACGAAATCGGCGTCGCTGCCCTTGCCCGGCTCGTCCTCCGGTTCGTGGTCGAAGCCCAGGAAGACCGGCACCCCGGTGGCGCGGATCCGCCCGGCGACCGCGTCGATCGTCGCGTCCTGCCGGCCACTGTAGACATCGGCCCACTTCAGGGTGGTGCCGGCGGAGAAGTCGCGGGACTCCCAGGCGAAGAACATCAGCCGGCCCTCGCGCATCTGCTGCGTCTCGTACGCGTCGGGGAAGGCGCCGTTGCTGCCCGAGTTGGAGAAGTCGTGGTAGCGGTGCACGATGTCGAACCTGCGGCCGACCTGCGCCTCCACGTCGGTGATCGCCTTGCCGTGGTCCCAGCCGCCGCCCGCGCCAGCGGGTGAGTACATGCCCCACCAGGCGCCGCAGGAGGGCACGAGCTTGGTCGACACCGACCCGCACTTGCCCGACGGGAGGGTGGTGCTCGCGCTCGGCGTGGGCGTCCGGGTCGGGACGACTGTCGGTGACGGCTTCGGCGCGGTCGTCGGCGACGCGCTGGCCGAAGGCGACGGCGCCGGCCGGGTGGTCGTCACCGACGACGGCCGGGCCCCGACGTCGTAGCTGATCACCAGGCTGGGTCGCAGGTCCGGGTTCCGGTTCTCCACCGACGCCCAGTAGATCCGGGTGTCCAGACCGGACTGGGCCAGCGACACCGTCCAGGTGCCGTTGCCGGTGACCAGCTTGGAGACGTCCCACTCGTTGACGCCCTTGGACACACCGGTCACGGTGTCCAGCGCGGCGCCGGCAGACGCCAGGGCCGGGCGCGTCTCGCGGGCGCTCAACGGCGAGGCGTGCGCCGTCACCGTCGCGGCGAACTGCTGCCAGGCGTGCAGCCGCAGCGTCGCCCGCACATTGACCGCGGCGGCCGGCACGGTGGTCACCGCGAACTCGATGACGGCCTCACGGCCACCACGCGGGTTACCGTCGCAGCGCGTCGGGCAGGTGGCGAGCGTCGTCTTGGCGGCGTTGTCGCCGTCCTGCGCCACCGCCGTGGCGGTGGTGTCCGCCACCGCCCGGATGGACAGCTCGTCGCTGGCCAACAGCGGCATCATGGTGGCGACGATGCCGGCCACCACCGAGCCCCCGACCACCCCGATCGCGATGGCCTTGCGCCGGGGACCGTTGCGGAACCGGGTGATGCGGTGCAGTCCGTGCCTGGTCAAGGAGTACTCCCTGTGTCTGCTGCGGTAACCGTGAGCAGCGTATCGACGACCAGGGCAGGTCGCGGGCAGGACAGTTTCCCGTAAGCGCGTCTTAACTGTCCGCTAAGGAAGATGCCGGTCCAGCGCGGCCCGCATCGCCTCGACCGGGGCACGCACGCCGGTGAACTGCTCGAACTGGCCCGCGGCCTGGGCCAGCAGCAGGTCCAGTCCGGACACCACCCGCAGGCCGGCGGCGATCGCGGACGAGGCCAGCGGGGTCGGCCACGGGTCGTACAGCGCGTCGAAGAACACCGTGTCGGGTCGCCAGTGCGCCTCGTCGGCGAGCGGGTCGGCCACCCCCTTCGGCACCGTCGAGACGACCACGTCGGCCGTGAGGTGCCGGGCGGCGTCGGCCCAGGCGCCGGCGTCCAGCGCGATGCCGACCGCGGCCGCCACCGGCCGCAGGTCGTCGACCGCCTCCGCGCGGCGGGCCACCACCGTGACCGCTGAGCAGTCCAACTGTGCGGCGGCGGCGAGCGCGGCGCGGGCCGTGCCCCCCGCGCCGAGCACCGTCACGGCGGCGCCGGGCACCACCCCGGCCTCGTCGAGCACGTGCACCATGCCGGCGACGTCCGTGTTGTCCGCGTACCAGGAGCCGTCCGGACGGCGTACCAACGTGTTGGCCGCACCGACGGCGGCGGCGACCGGCGACGCGGCGTCGGCCACGGCGAGCGCCACCTCCTTGCCCGGCATGGTCACCGACAACCCGGCCCACTCCGGGCCCAGGCCCGCGACCAGATCCGGCAGCTCCGCGGCCGCGCACTCGACCCGGGTGTACGACCAGCCGGTCAGCCCGGCGGCGGCGTAGCCGGCGGTGTGGATCACCGGGGAGAGGGAGTGCGCGATGGGCTTGCCCAGTACCGCCACCCTACGGGAAGCCATCTAGTCCGCCACTCTTTCGTGGATCTGCCCACACAGGTCGCGTCATCCGAGCTACGACAGCATACCGATCAGCGGCCTTCAGCCGCCTGCTTGACGTCCGATCTCAGGCACGGCTACCTGAGGCAGCGGTCCAGGATTTGCGAGCTAGACCGATGGGCAACTCATTTGCCAGGATCCTCTCACAACGAATGCCCGGCTAGCAGCCCTGTTCAACAAACAGAATGACCGTCAGCGAACGCGCGACCCGCCAAAAGCACTCGCACACAAGCTACAGGGAGCATGAGCCCCCCACAAGCCATGTCCGTCACATGCGCGGACGCGTGACGGGCCTTGGAACACCATGGGCGATGGGCGTCAGAGCCAAGAGCTAACACGGCCACACCCTTAAGTCGACTCGATCCATGCTCTCAAACCAGGCATTGCAACCAATAGCAACGCCATGGACACATTCCCCATAAAAGGGGCCACCTTGACAAAAAAAATAGCTATAGCAGGATCGATGATCAGCTATTAGCTGAACCCAGCCCTCAGCACAGACCAAAGGAAGTGTAATGAGATTGAGAGGAATTTTGGCGGCTGCTCTTATTGGTGCCGCCATGCCAGCTTTGACCCTGGCGCCGACTCCAGCAGCAGCAGTCACCGCAGGGCCATTCTGGTGGGCTTCGGCCTCAGTGAGCGACTCCAACCGGATGGTGCTCGACGTGCAAGGTCCCTCCACTGCACAATATGCCAAAATCCACCTGTGGAGTTTCCACGGCGGAAGCAGCCAATACTGGTATATGGATAGCGCGGGAAGCGGCAGTTCCACGTGGCTGCTGCGCAACAAGTACAGTGGTAAGTGCATGGATCGCCAGGGGACCGGAACCGCAAATGGCACCGCCGTGGTCCAGGACACGTGCGACTTCGGCGACAAGGGCCAACAATGGCGACAGGAGTTTCGATACGAGGGCGGAGGCCATCAGTACTACCGATTCGTCAACGTCCTGACAGGAAAGTGCCTCGATAACGCGGAGGGCGGAATAACCAATGGCAACAAATCCAAATCTGGGGCTGCAGCTCTACCGACAGCCTGATCCAGCTCTGGTACTGATACTGCACATATCGATCCGAGCCGACCGGGAGAACTATAGCGACGATTCTCTAGCAAGAGACCAGCTAGAGAATCGTCGCTAAGTCATCACTAGATGATGCCGGCCTCGCGGGCCTTGGCCTCGTTGCGCTGGTGCTGCTCGTAGTCCTCCGCAAAGGCCGAGTGGCCCTTGTCGTCGATCGCCACGAAGTAGAGCCACTTGCCCACCGGCGGGTCCATCGCCCCTTCCAAGGCCTGCTTACCCGGGTTGTTGATCGGGGTGGGAACCAGACCCCGCAGCTTGCGGTTGTACGGGTTCTTCGGATCGTCCAGCTCCGACGCCGTCATCTGCTTGGACGACTTGGTCGGCTTGCCGATCGACTCCAGGTAGTAGTTGACGGTGACGTCCATCTCCAGGCAGTTGCAGTTGAACTCGCCGTACACCCGGTTGTAGGCCACCCGGGCGACCTTGCCGAGGTCGTCCTTGTTGCCGGCCTCGGCCTGGGCGAGCGAGGCCACGATCAGCGCCTCGTACGGGCTGACACCGCCCCGCTCCTTCTGCACCCGGTCGGCGAACTTCATCTCACCGGTCACCGAGAGGAAGTTGTCCACCATCAGCTTGAGGATGCTCTCCGCGGTGGCCTTCGGCGGGATCTCGTACGTGTCCGGGTAGAGGAACCCCTCGACGGACTTGACGACCTTCTTGCCGTCGCCGCGCGTGAACCACCAGTCCGGCACACCGAGCGCCTCCGGGTCCTTGGCAGCGGCCTCGAAGTCCTTCACCGGGATCTTGGTCTTCTCGGAGAGCAGCTTGTAGATGTTCTTGCTGGTCCGACCCTCGGGGATGGTGATCCCGTTGACGATCCTGTTCTTCAGGTCGAGCATCGCGGTGACCGCGCTCGCGCCACTCATCTGCTTGCGCAGCTTGTACGTGCCGGGCTGGATGTTCTTGCTGCGCGAGTTGGCCTCGGCGGCCTCGATGAACGCCTTCTGACTCTTCACCACGTCGGCGGCGACCAGGGCGTCGGCCATGTCGGCCAGCAGCGCGCCGTTCTTGATCTCGACGGTGATCTCACCGGTGCCGGCGCCGTCGTAGTCGGGGGTGACGAAGTAGTTCTGGATCCGGTCGAAACCGTAGAACGCCCCGCCGCCGATACCGCCCAGCAGGAACAGGGCCAGCAGCAGCGCCAGGAATGTCTTACCCCGGCCACCGCCCGACCCGCCCTTGCCCTTGCGCTTCTGCACGAAGCCCCGCCGGTGCCGGCCCTTCTCCCCCCGCTCCGGCTCGTCGAACCCAAGGTCCAGATCGTCGATCATTGCGTCCGCCTCCGCTGCGCGTCCAGCCAGCTCTGCAGGATCTCCACCGCGGCCGCCTGGTCGACAACCGCACGTTGACGTTTACCTCGGACGCCACGCTCGGCAAGCCTACGAGAAGCGACCACGGTCGACATCCTCTCGTCAGTGAGCGTTACCGGAACGGGCGCTATCACATCGACCAGTCGGTCAGCGTACGCCTTCACGTGGACAGCCGCGGGACCGTGCCTGCCGGCGAGGTTGACCGGAAGGCCGACGACGACCTCGACGGCCTCGTGCTCGGCCACCAGCGCCGCCAGTTCCGCGAGGTCGCTGGGCACCGCATCCGGGGCCGCCGTGAGATCGCGGGCCAGGGTCACCAGGGGCGTCGCCAGGATCCCGTCCGGATCCGAGCGGGAAATGCCCACCCGCACCTGGCCGACGTCCACCCCGATCCGCACACCACGCGTCAGCTCAGCCACCGACGGTCACCACCGGGGCCGTACGAACCAGGGCGGACCGAACGGTCCGCCCTGGTCGACAATGATGGTCCATCACGCCTCGGTGATCGCCTTCTCTACGGTGAGCAGCAGCTTCGGCGCCTCGGCGGCCGGCAGACCGCCACCCTGGGCGAGATCGGGGCTGCCCCCGCCGCGCCCGGAGAACGCCGCCTTCACCAGGTCCGAGGCGGCCAGGCCCCGGCCCCGGGCGGCCTGGTTCACCGCCACCACAAGCGACGCCTTGCCGTTCGCCCGAGCCGCCACCGCGACCACCGCCGGCCGCGCCGGGTCGATCTTGCCGCGGATCTCCTGGGCGAGGGTCCGCACATCGTTGCCGGCCGCGCCCTCCGGCGCCTCGGTGCCGACGTACGCCACGCCGCCCACGTCCTTGGCCTGCGCCGCGAGCGCCGACGCCCCGCCCAGCACCAGCTGGGCGCGGAGCTTCTCCAGCTCCTTCTCCGCGTCGCGCAGCTGGGTGACCGTCTGCTCCACCCGGTCGGCGACCTGCTCGCTGGGCACCCGGTACAGCTCGGCCAGCCGGGAGACCAGCAGGTGCTCGCGGGCCAGGAAGCTGAACGCGTCCATGCCGACAAGCGCCTCGACCCGACGGACACCGGAGCCGATCGACGACTCGGAGAGGATCTTCACGAGGCCGAGCTGGGCCGAACGGGCCACGTGCGTGCCACCGCACAGCTCCCGCGCGTAGTCACCCACCTCGACGACCCGCACCTCGTCGCCGTACTTCTCGCCGAAGAGCGCCATCGCGCCGATCCGCCGCGCCTCCTCCAGCGAGGTGATGAAGGCGTGCACCTCCAGGTCGGCCAGGAGAACCTCGTTGACCTGCTGCTCCACGTCGCGCAGCACGCTCGGCGACACCCCGGTCGGGGTGTTGAAGTCGAACCGCAGCCGGCCGGGCGCGTTCAGCGAACCCGCCTGGGTGGCCGACTCGCCGAGGAAGTTCCGCATGGTCTGGTGCACCAGGTGGGTGGCCGTATGCGACCGCGAGATCGCCCGGCGGCGGGTGGTGTCGATCTCCGCGTAACCGGTCTCGCCCGCGCGCACCTCACCCCGGATCACCCGGGCCCGGTGCACGATCAGGCCCGGCACCGGCTGCTGCACGTCGAGCACCTCGACCTGACCGCCACCAACGGTGATCATGCCCTGGTCGGGTTGCTGGCCACCGCCCTCGGCGTAGAACGGGGTCGTGTCGAGCACCAGCTCGACTGTCTCGCCCTCAGTCGCCGCCGCGCGCGGCCCGTCCGCCCCGAGCAGCGCCCGCACCGTCGACTCGCGGGCCACCTCGCCGTACCCGGTGAACGTCACCGGGCCACCCGAGTCGAGCACCGACCGGTACGCCGACACGTCGGTGTGCCCGGTCTTGCGCGCCTGCGCGTCGGCCTTCGCCCGGGTCCGCTGGTCGGCCATCAGACGGCGGAAACCCTCGTCGTCGACCTTGAGGCCCTGCTCGGCGGCGATCTCCAGGGTCAGGTCGATCGGGAAGCCGTACGTGTCGTGCAGCTGGAACGCCTTCGCGCCGGACAGCGCCGTGCCACCCGCCGTCCGGGTCTCCGCGATCGCCGTGTCCAGGATCGTCGTCCCCGCTCGCAGGGTGGACAGGAACGCCTCCTCCTCCGCGTACGCGTACTGCGAGATCCGGTCGAAGTCGGCAGCCAACTCCGGGTACGACGGCGCCATGCAGTCCCGCGCCACCGGCAGCAGCTCGGGCAGCGCCCGGTCCTGCCAGCCGAGCAGCCGGATCGAGCGGATCGCCCGGCGCATGATCCGCCGCAGCACGTACCCGCGACCCTCGTTGCTCGGAGTCACCCCGTCGCCGATCAGCATCAGCGCCGTGCGCACGTGGTCGGCGACCACCCGCAGCCGCACGTCGTCCGGGTGCGACTCGCTGGCCACATGACCGGAGTGCGCGCCGTAGCGCTTGCCGGTCAACTCGGCCGCCCGGGTCAGGATCGGCCGGACCTCGTCGATCTCGTACAGGTTGTCGACACCCTGCAGGATCGAGGCCATCCGCTCCAGGCCCATGCCGGTGTCGATGTTCTTCGCCGGCAGGTCACCCAGGATCGGGTAGTCCTCCTTGCTGGTGCCCGGACCCCGCTCGAACTGCATGAAGACGAGGTTCCAGAACTCCATGTAGCGGTCCTCGTCGACCGCCGGGCCACCCTCGCGGCCGTACTCCGGGCCCCGGTCGTAGAACAGCTCGGAGGACGGGCCGCATGGCCCGGGGATGCCCATCGACCAGAAGTTGTCCGCCTTGCCCCGACGTACGATCCGCTCCGCCGGCACGCCGATCGAGCGCCAGATCTCGAACGCCTCGTCGTCGTCGAGGTAGATCGACGGCCAGATCCGCTCCGGGTCCAGGCCGTACCCGCCCTGGTCCAGCGGCTTCGTGATCAACTCCCAGGCGAGCGGGATCGCCCCCTCCTTGAAGTAGTCACCGAAGGAGAAGTTGCCGTTCATCTGGAAGAACGTCCCGTGCCGGCTGGTCTTGCCGACCTCGTCGATGTCCGGCGTACGCAGGCACTTCTGCACGCTGACCGCCCGCTGGTACGGCGGAGCCTGCTGACCCAGGAAGTAGGGGACGAACTGCACCATACCGGCGTTGACGAACAGCAGGTTCGGGTCGCTGATGGCGGGCAGCGGAGCGGACGGCACCACGACGTGGCCATTCGCCTCGAAGTGCGCGAGGTACCGCCGCTTGATCTCCGCCGTCTTCATCGCTGGTGTTCCTCCGGAAAGATGTGTCGATCGCCGATCCGCGGGTCCTCCCGCAGCTCGGCGAACTTGTCGTCGAACGCCTCGCCCTGGGCGAACGCCTGGTGGATCTCCTGCTCGCGCTCGGCCATCCCGATGCGAACGTCCTCCACGAAGCTACGCAGCGACTCGACCAGCCCGCCAGCGGATTCCGACAACGAGCTGGCCATGCCGGCCGGGGTGTAGGCCTGCGCGGTCCTGGTCGCCTTGCGGACCACCACGACGCCCACGGCGAGCCCGATGCCGAGCCAGAACAACCGCCTCATGTCTCGCTACCTCCTGGTACGGCGGCCGGTCAGCGGTTGCCGCGCTTCGCGGCCCGCCGCTGCTGCTTGATGGTGTCGCGTACCTCGCGCTCGGTCTCGGCGTGCCGACGGCCGGCGGCGGCCTTGCGCACCCCGTAGCCGAACGCGGCCACCTTGACCAGCGGGTTCGCCGCCGCGGCGGAGACCACGGTGGCCAGGTTGGCGACGTTGGCGGTGACGTTCTGCGCGTGGCTGGTCATCGTGTCGACCTTCGCCAACTGGAGGTTCACGCCGTCCAGCGACGTCTGCACCTGCTCCAGCGCGACGTTGACGTTCTTCACAGTGGTGTTCACGTCGCCGAGCAGCGGGGCGGTCCGATCGTTGAGGTCGTTGATCATCCGCGTGGTGGCGTCCACCGTGTGCCGCAGCCGCAGGATGGGCAGCGTCAGGATGAGCACCAGCACCGCGAACGCGCACGCCGCGACCAGCGCCGCGATCGCTCCAATGTCGCCCACGCCTGTCCTCCTCAAGCAGAGTTCCGCAGGACCCGACGTCCCCGGAACGCACAACGGTGCCACGAATACCAGACATGCCGACCGTCGCCGTTCAGCGGCGGCGGACGTGCCCGCCAGCCCCAGACCCTACCGTCCGTGATGGAAACCGGCTCAGGACGGTGAGGGTGTCAGGTCGCTAAGCGGGTCACCACTGACTGTCGGGAACGGATCCTCTCCGGTCAGTGACGGATCCGTGGTCGGCTGGGGCCTGGTCCGTTCGTCGTCGATCGCGTTGCGCACCTTCACCGACACCAACGAGCCGGCGCACTCGGTCGCAGCGGCCGATTCCTCGGGGGACGGCACGATCGCGGGCTCGCCGTCGACCGGCGGCGGTACGCAGGTCGGCTCGCGCACCCACAGGTCGAGGGTCAGCTCGTCCCGGCGCCAGCAGGTGTAGCTGCCCTTCGTCTCCTGCTCCGGGCAGCGGCTCACCTTCCACGGTCGCCAGCCGTCCTCGCGCAGCGCGTCCTCGTAGACCTTCGTGGTCTCCGCCGGTGACTTCTGGGAGGTGACGGTGCGCTCGCGCAGCCGGCAGTCGAGCAGGCACCAGCGGCTGCCGCTGACGTCGTCGTCGGTCTTCGCGGCGGCCCAGGCCGGCACGTTGAGCTGGTCCAGGTTGTCGAAGACCGGGTCGCGGCTCAGCGTACGGATGCCGAAGAAGAGCGGCACCGCACCGAGCAGCACGATGCTGACCAGCGCCAGTGCCAGCGCCCGCAGTCGCCGTCGCTCGCGCGTCTGCCGACGCTGCTCGGACCGGGCGCCGGTGGCGGGACCGTCGTCGTCCTCGGGGGCGTCCTGACCGGCCTGGCGCAGCGCGGGGCTGGCGGCCGGTTCGGGTGCCGGCCGCTCCACCGGCCCCGCCGGGGTGCCCGCCCCCCCGG
>NZ_VDFY01000256.1 GCF_006228125.1 Micromonospora orduensis
CCGCTGATCGGGCGGGGATGCACCGCGCCCAGCGGCCCACCACCGCCGGTCGGGCCGCCGCCACCGGCCGGGCCGACACCACCCGGACCGGCGTCACCGCCGGGACCTGCCTCGTCGTCGGCGCCGTCAGAGGAGCCCACGCCGTCGGCGCGCGGGCGGCCCGGATTCGGACGGGTCCGGTCCGCGGCGTGCCCGAGCACCCGCAGCGACGCCAGCGCGGCCATCGGCACCACAAGCGCGGCGGCGGCGCCGGCGACGTCCAGCGCCGCCCCGTCGAGCACCCCACCGAGCACCGCGGCGACCGCCGTGCCGGCCAGCGCGGCCCGGACCGCCGGATAGATGCCGAACAGCCGCATCAGGCCGCCCCACGGCTGGAGCAACGCGAACCACACAAGCAGCCCACCGGCCAACGCCAGCACGGTCAGCGGACTGTTGACAAGCGTCTCGAAGTTCTCCGTACTCGACCGGTGCACGGTGAACCCGCCGGTGCCGTCGCCGACGGCCGACAGGAACCGGCCCAGGCTGCCCCGCTCCGCCGGTGGGCGGCGCAGATCCACCACGGCGAAGCCGACAGCCACCGCCAGGGCGGCCATCGACGCCCACGCCAACCGGCTGATGGTCAGCCAGCCGCCGGCGCTGATCACCGCGGCCACGCTCAGGCCGGCGGTGAGCGCGATCGCCCCCACCGGATCGGCGCCCAGGTACGGGCTGCCGACGACCACCACGGCGAAGCCACCCACGGTCACCACCACCGCGGGCCGCCAGCCCCGGGGCACCCGCTGGGCGAGCCAGCCACCGCTGAGCAGCGCCCCGGCGAGCAGCACGCCCAGCCCGACAGTGCTCAGACCCGAGTACCGGCCACCCTGCAACGCCGAATAGCCCACCACACCGTTGAGCTGGAGCCGCGCCCCGGTGAGCACGTCCAGCCCCACGACGAGCGTGGTGAGGCCGGCCACCGCGCCGAACGGGCCGAGGGTGCCGGCCCAGCCGGGCGCGAACCGGACAGCCGCCGTACCGGCCGCCACCAGCAGCGCGGTCACCCCCGCGAAGATCCAGCCGGGATGCTCGCCCCGCCACCAGGGCACCGCGTCGGCGAGCAGCGCCGCCGGCACCGTCAACGCCGCCGCCACCAGCAGCACCTCGACCACCGCCACGAGCCCCGCGGGCGCCGGCGTCGGACCGGTCGGCCCGGCGTGGGGCCGCGCCCGGCGCAGCAGCGGCAGCACCGCCAGGGCCAGCAGCACCTGCACCACGGCGAGCACTGTGAAGAACCCGCCGGAGACGGTCCGTTGGGCGGCCGCCTCCCGGTCGGCATCCGCCGGGGCGTTGACGGCGTCCGCCAGGTCATCCGGGCGGTCACCCGTGCTGATCGCCGGCCGGCCGAGGAAGAGCCGCTCCGGCATCGGCCGACCCAGCGCGGCCAGCGCGGTCGGCGCGAGGTCGACAAGTTGCAGGTACCCGTCCCGGCCGGTGCTGGCCGACGTGAGCCACCCCCGCTCCCAGCCCGGCCCGTCGGCGACCACCACGTGCAGCCGTGACGGCCCGGCGGTGTCGGAGATCCCGGCGACAAGCACCAGCGAGCGTGGCGGGCGGGCGGCCATCACCCGGGCGAGCTGGGCGTCCGCCGCGCGGGCCTCCTCCGCGCGCGTAGCCGGGTCGGTCCCGGTGACCGTGCCGAGGTCGACGATGCTCAGCACACACGAGCCGAGCAGCAGACGGGGGTCGTCCGGCAGCGCCGAGGCGTACCTGTCGACCCGACCGAACGGTCGCGCGGCGGCCACTGCCGCGCCCGGCCCGACAGCGACCGAGCAGCGCACCGACTCCGACAGCGACCCGGGCATGGTGTTCCACGGCAGCCGCTGCTGGTTGTACTGGACGACGCTCTCCTGATCGGGCAGGTTGGCGCCGATGCCGTCCGGCTGCTCCACGGCCACCCCGGCCGCCGGGCAGCCACCGTCGGGCCGGCTGCCGTTCCACGCGGCGAAGCTGCCCGCGCCGAGGGTGAGCCACCCGTCCACCGGGCAGGTGGGCCGGTGCGCGGACCGCACCGACAACGAACCGATCGCCCCCTCCTGGGCCATCCGCCACAGCGTCGGGGTGCGCTGCGGATCCACGTCCTCCCAGCGCAGACCGGCGACACCCGCGAGGACCACGAAGTCGGCGGTGCGCTGCGGGGTGCCCTGCGGCGGCCGCACGGCCAGCCCGGCGACACCCAGCGCCACCACGAGCACCGTCAACACGGCGGGCGCGAGTCGACGCAGCATCAGCGCTGTCCCGTTCCGGACGCCCGGGTGGCCGTCGGACCGGTGGCGGCGGTCAGCTCGGCGTAGAGCGCGGTCAGCGCGGCCACGGTGTCCGCCTCGGTCGGCCAGGTCAGCGCCCGCTCGGCGCCGCGGCGGCCCAGCTCGGCCCGGGCCGCCGGATCGTCCAGCAGGGCGCGCACCGCCGCGTCGAGGGCGTCCACGTCGCCGGGCCGAACCAGCGCCGCAGCGTCCCCGACCAGCTCCGGCAGCCCACCGACCGCGGTGGCCACCAGGGGTACGCCCGCGCGCAGCGCCTCCTGCGCGAACAGTTGCCGGGCCTCCCAGTCGCTGCTCACGACCGCCAGGTCGGCGCCGGCGAGCAGGTCCGCCACGTCGGTACGGTGCCCCAGCAGGGTCACCGGCGCGCGGGCCGCGGACGTCCGGGCGGCCAACGGCAGGTACGCCGGACCGCTGCCGGCGATCACCACGACCGGTGGCGGTGTGCGGGTACGCCAGCGGGCCGCCGCGTCGATCAGCACGTCGTAGCGCTTCTGCGGGTGCAACCGGCCCACCGACACGATCAGCGGCTGGTCCGGCCGTACGCCGAACTCGGCCCGGACCGCCGCCGGACGTCGACGCGGCTCGGGCAGGGTCGGCGCGGCGACCGGGGCGAGCCGGGCGTCGGCGGCGCCCAGCGCCGCGGCCCGGTCCACCAGGTCAGCGGACGCGCCGAGGGCCACCCGGGCGCCCCGGGCCACCACCCGCTCGACGAGACGGGACACGCCGCCGCGCAAACCACCCGCGAGGACAGCGTTGTGCCAGGTCACCACCAGCGGGGCGGCCGGACGGGCCAGCACGGCCACCAGCCCGGCGCGCAGGCCGTGGGCGTGCACCACGTCGACCCGGGCCTCGGCGAGCACCCGGCGCACGGCGAGCACCGCGCGCGCGTCGGCGGGAGTCGGGCTGGCCGGAATCTCCACCGGCTCGAACCGGGCGCCGACGCCCACGAAGTCGAACTGCTCCTGCGTCGCCGCCGGCCCGCACACCAGCACCCGCGCGCCGGCCGCGACGAGCCCGCGTGCCACCGAGCGGACGTGCTGGCCGACACCACCGGTGCTGGAGGCGAGCACCAACGCGACACTGCCCGACCAGCTGGCCGGCTGAGTTGGCTCACGTCCCGCGCTCACTGGCCCACCGTCTCCTTCCCGTCGCCCCGCTCCGGCGCGGTCGGCGTCGACCCCCCGCCGGGCTCTCGCGGCCCCCGCCGCTTCAGGCGGCGCAGCACCCCGGCGAGCAGCGGCCGTACGTCCCGCCGGTCGACGAACCAGACCACGGCGAGGAACACCACCCCGACCAGAACCCCGGACAGCATGCCCTGACCGAGTGCCGCCGCCATCGTCGGGGTGCCGCCATCCGGCGTGTCGAGCAGCCGGACGACGCCCAGCCCGGCGAGCGCGGCGAGCACTCCGGCCAGGCCGCCGGCCGCCCCGGCCCGGGTCGTGCCGGCCAGCGCCGGACGCCCGGCGGCGCGCAGCACCGCCGTGACCAGCAGCGCCCCGAGCACGAGCATGCCCACCGAGTTCGCGACGGTCACCGCGAGGACCCGGTCGGCGGTGGGAAGCAGGGCGGTCAACGGCAGCGCCACGGCCGGGACGACCAGCCAGCCCAGCGTGATCGCCACGGTCGCCGGCCGGGTGTCGCCGCGCGCGTACAGCGCGCGGGACAGGACGGCGAACAGCCCGTAGCCGAGCAGGCCGGGGGCGAAGCCGGTGATGGCCGCCGCGGTGGACGCCGGATTGTCCGGGTAGAAGACGGCCGCGACGGGCTGCGCGGTGGCGACCAGCGCCGCGACGCCCAGGCAGCTGAACAGCAGCACGCCGCGCACCGTCGTCGACAGGGTCCGCCGGTAGCCGGTCTCGTCGCCGGCGGCGGAGGCGGTGGCGAGCGCCGGGTAGGACGCCACCGCCAGCGGTACGGCGAGCACCGCCCACGGCAACAGGAAGATGGCCTGGGCCAGGTTGAATACCTGCGGGGAGCCGGTGGGGCCACCGGACACACGGTTCAGGATCACCAGGAGCGCGACCTGCTGCGCCGCCACGGTCACCGCGCCGGCCGTGGCGAGCCCGCCGATCCGCGTCCGCGCGTCGGCGGTGAAGGCGTACCCGAACCGGGGCCGCAGCCGCAGCCGACGCAGCGGGATCAGCAGCGACAGGGACAGCACGACCACGCCCAGCGTGGTGCCGGCGGACAGCAGCAGCTCACCGCCGCGGCTGACCTGGGCCACCGACGCGCCACGCCCCTGCGCGGTGCCGAAGGCCAGGTAGACGACGACCACGGTGAGGCTGGACAGCAGCGGGGCGATGACCGGCCAGGCGAAACGCCGGTGCGCCTGCAGGACACCGGTGAGCACGATGCCGATCCCGTAGAGCGGCAACTGCGGGGCGAACACCCGCAGCATCCGGGCACCGGCGGCGAGTTCCGACGCCGAGCGTCCCTCGCTGATCAGCGAGATGATCGGATCGGCGAACAGGACGACCAGCACGGCGAGCGGAACGAGCAGGCTCACCGTCCAGGTGAGCAGCGCCCCCGTGGTCTCGGCCACCGCCCGCCGGTCCTCCGCCGCGACCGCCCCGGCCAGCAGCGGTACGACCAGACTGGCCAGCGCCCCACCCGCGACGATCTCGAAGACGATGTTCGGCACCGTGTTCGCGATCACGTACATGCCGCCGAGGTCGCTCTGCTGGACCACCCAGGTGAACACGGCGGTGCGGCCGAAGCCGGCGAGTCGGCTGGCCACGGTGAGGACGGCGATGAGCGCGGCTGCCCCGGCCAGCCGGCCGGCGCCGGCGAGGGGTGCCGGTCTGGTCACGTCAGTCGGCGCGTCGGCCCAGTGCGTCAAGCTCCCGCAGCCCCGGGGTCTGCTGGATCACCGACGTGAAGCTGACCTTCTCGCTGGCGGCGGTGAGCCCGGCGAGCACGGCCAGCGCACCGGCCCGGCCGAGCGGGCCGGTGCGGGCGGCGAGCGCGACGCCGAGCAGCGCGCCGAGGGCGTTCGCGCCGCTGTCGCCGAGCATGACGTCCTCGGCCAGGTCGTCGCGGAGCAGACCCGCGGCGGCGCCTGCCGCGCCGGCGGCGATCCCGCCGTGCGGGCCGCCGGTCAGCGGCGCGGCGAGCAGCAGCCCGGACTTGATGGCCCGGCCGGGCCGCAGGTCGAGCAGGTTGAGCAGGTTGGCGGTGCCGGCGATCACGCCAGCGCCGAGCAGCACGTCGATGCCCCGGCCGAACGCGCCGTGGCGCTGCCGGCGCGGATGCGCCGCTACCCGGGGGTCGGCGGCGAGCAGCGCGGCGGCGCCCAGCCCGGCGGCGCCCACCCCGACGACCTTGACCAGGCCGGCGGTGACCCGCCCCTCGCGCAGGGCGGCGAGGTGACCGGCGAAGCCCTTGGCCGCCTTCTGTTCCGGCCGGCCGCCGACCACGTCGTCGTACAGCCCGACGCCACCCGCGCCGAGGCCGGCGACCAGGGCAGCCGCACCGGACGCGCCGCTGGTCGCGCCGAACGCGCCGACGGTGGCCGCGCCGACGGCGAGCGCCGGCCCGGCGGCCAGGGTCACCGTCCGACCACGGAAATTGGTGCGCTCCAGCGCGGGCCCGACCGGGGCGCTGCGCACCTCGCGCAGCGCGTACCGGGCCGCCGCGGCGCCGGCGCCGGCGATCAGCAGCCGGCCCAGCGCCCTCACGCCGCCACCTTCTCGATTACGGACACGCGGGTACGTCGTTCGCTCACTGGGGCAGTCTAGGCAGCAGGGAGGCGGCGTTGTCGCCGACGCCGTACTGGCCCGCCTTCTTCTCGGTGAGCTGCTGCACCAGAGCGAGGCTGGTGACCAGTTGGCCCTGCACGGTGTTGGCGTTGTCGACCGTGGAGATCGTCTGCGCGAGCACCGGGTCGCCGCGGACCACGGAGACCAGGTTGCCGCCGACCGAGCCGTTGCCGCCCACCACGATCGACCCGGTCCGGTCGAACTGCTCGGCGATCTTGACGACCGACTCGTCCCGCTTGTCGGAGTCCTTGTCGACGTACGGCTGCCCGCTGACCACGACGACCGCCTCCGCCGAGCCGGTGACCTTGTTGCTGTCGGTGGTCAGATAGCCCGCGTTGTTGTACGCGGCCAGCACCGCCCGGCGGTCGGCGTCGCTTACCGGCGCGACGCCCTGCGCCCGGTCCAGCAGGACGCTTGCCAGCAGCGCGCTGGAGGTCTCCACGCCGTGCCCGTTGCCGGGCAGGCCGGTGGTCTGCGCGGTCGGCCGGGCGGCGGTGACGGCCAGTTCCAGCAGGTTGGAGTTGTTGTCCGGGTTGATGAACTTGTCCTGCAGGTCGACCCGGCCGGTGATGGTGGCGCCGGCCAGCTGGAGCTTCTTGAGCACACCCTCGGTGTGGTCGCGCCCGTTGGGCAGGCTGAGCACCACGACCCGGCGCCCGGTGAGGGTGCCCGGCAGGACGACCTGGGACATCTCCTCGGCGAACTCCTCCTCCAGCGCGAGCTGCTTCTCCATGTTGCTGACCTGCTGACGCCACTGCTGGTTGTCCTTGCGCAGCCCGGTGACCTGCTCCTTGAGCGAGTCGGCGACCGGGCCGTTGAGGGCGGCCGTGCCGACCACCAGGCCGATCGCCAGAGCCAGGAAGACCGCGGTGAGGGACACCACGTGGTAGCGGAAGTTGATCACGCTTGCAGCCTCTTGATCGGTCGGGAACTAGAACAGCCGGTACAGCTGGAACACGAAATTGTCCCACCACTCGGCGACGACGCCCAGGTACGCCTTCCCGACGGTCGACACGGCCACCGCGGACGCCATCGCCGCGATCGCCGACAGCACCAGCAACAGCAGTGACGAACCGGAGATGCTCTGCCGGTAGAGCCGGCTCACACCCTTGGCGTCGACCAGCTTGCCACCGACCTTCAACCGGGTCAGGAACGTCGAGGCCATCCCGCCGCGACCCTTGTCCAGGAACTCGACGAGCGTGGCGTGCGTGCCGACGGCGACCAGCAGCGAGGCGCCCTTCTCGTCGGCGAGCAGCATGGCCAGATCCTCGCTGGTCGCCGCGGCCGGGAAGGTGATCGCCGGCACGCCGAGACCGTTGACCCGGGGCAGCCCCGGCGCCCGCCCGTCCGGGTAGGCGTGCACGATCACCTCGGCGCCGCAGCGCAGCACGTCGTCGGTGACCGAATCCATGTCCCCGATGATCATGTCGGGGGTGTAGCCGGCCTCGACCAGCGCGTCCGCGCCGCCGTCGACGCCGATCAGCACCGGCTTGAACTCCCGGATGTACGGCCGCAGCACGTCCAGGTCGGCCTTGTAGTCGTAGCCGCGCACCACGATCAGGCAGTGCCGGCCCTGGATCTGGGTCTCGATGTCCGGTACGCCCACGCCGTCGAGCAGCAGGTCGCGCTCCTGGCGCAGGTAGTCCATCGTGTTGGCGGCGAACGCCTCCAACTGCACCGACAGACCCTCCCGCGCGTCGGCCATCGCCTTGGCGACCGACTCGGCGTCCTGGAGGCTGCCGTGCGCCACCGGCTCGTCACCGGCGAAGACCGTGTTGCCCTCGATGCGCACCTGGTCGCCCTCGCGGATCCGCTCGAACACGCCCTCCCCGAGGTCGTCGAGCAGCGGAATGCCGGCGGCGACCAACACCTCCGGGCCGAGGTTCGGGTAGCGGCCGGACACCGAGGGCTTGGCGTTGAGCACCGCCGCGACACCGACGGCGACCAACGAATCGGCCGCCACCCGGTCCAGATCGACGTGGTCGATGACCGCGATGTCACCCGGGCGCAGCCGGCCGACCAGGCGCTTCGTCCGGCGATCGAGGCGCGCGGTGCCGAGGACTCGGCCCGGCTCCGCGTTTCGGTTCCGGCGCAACGTGGGTAGACGCATCGTGACCATCCTGGCATGTGAGGCAGGCTTTTCTGTCGCGACATGCCTGAGCAGGGCCGCCTACCCAGGGAAGCACACACCGGCACAAGCCGGTGTGCTTGCGCTCACAATACGCGGCGTCACGGCCGCCTTTCCTTCGCGGCTACGGCCAGAAGCTCCTCGGCGTGGGCGATACCCAGATCCGAATCGGGCAAACCAGCGAGCATCCGGGCCAGTTCCCGGGCCCGCTCGGTGTCCTCCACCACCCGTACCCCGCTGGTGGTCACCGCGCCGCCGGTGTCCTTCGCCACCACCAGATGCCGGTCGGCGAACGCGGCCACCTGCGGCAGGTGGGTGACCACCAACACCTGGTGGCTGCGGGCCAACCGGGCCAGCCGCCGACCGATCTCCACCGCCGCCTGACCGCCCACGCCCGCGTCGACCTCGTCGAAGACCAACGTGGGCGGGCCTCCCGAGCCGGCGAAGACCACCTCGATGGCGAGCATCACCCGGGACAACTCACCACCGGACGCGCCGCGCTGCAACGGCAACGACGGGGCGCCCGGGTGGGCCAGCAACCGCAGCTCCACCTCGTCACCGCCGTCCGGGCCGACACCCACCTCCACCCCGTTGACCGGCAACGCCGGCTCGGCGCGACCGGCCGGGCGGGGCAGCACCGCCACCTCGATCCGGGCGTGCGGCATGGCCAGACCGGCAAGCTCGACCGTGACCTGGTCGGCGAAACGCACCGCCGCCTCCTGCCGCGACGCCGACACCCGACCGGCCAGGTCGGCCACCTCACCGGCCAGCCGCTGGCCCTCGCGCTCCAACTCGTCGAGCAGATCGTCGGACGTGTCCAGATCGGACAGACGGGTGCGGGCCCGATCGGCCCAGGCGATCACCCCGTCGACGTCGTCGGCGTACTTGCGGGTCAACGCGCGCAGCGCGGCCCGCCGCTCGTAGACGTGCTGCAGCCGGGCCGGGTCCGCGTCCAGCGTCGCCAGGTACGCCGACAGCTCCGCGGACACGTCGGTGACCAGGGTGGCGGCCTCCTCCAGCCGGGCCGCCAACTCGCCGAGCGCCGGATCGGTGCCGGCCTGCGCCTCCAGGGTGCGCCGGGCCGTGCCGAGCAGCGCCGCCGCGTCCGGTGTCTCGTCAGCCGCCTCCGCGCCGCCGGCCACGCACAGCTGCGCCAGCTGCGCCGCCGTCCGCAGCCCCTCGGCGTGCTCCAGCCGCTGCGCCTCGGTCTTCAGCTCGTCGTCCTCACCCGGCTGCGGGTCGACCCGGGTGATCTCGTCGAGGCCGAGCCGCAGCAGGTCGGCCTCCTGGTTGCGCTCGCGGGCGTTGCGCCGCCGGTCGGCAAGGTCGTCGACGATCCGCCGCCACCCCGTGTACGCCTCGCGCAACGCGTCGAGCAGCTTCTCGTGCGCCGGGCCGGCGAACCGGTCCAGCGCGGCGCGCTGCTCGGCCGGGCGCAGCAGCCGCAGCTGGTCGGACTGGCCGTGCACGGCCACCGCCTGCTCGCCGACCTCGCCGAGCATCGACACCGGCATGCTCCGGCCACCCACGTGCGCGCGGGAGCGGCCCTCGACCGTCACCGTGCGGCTCAACAGCAGCGAGCCGTCCTCGTCGGGCTCGCCGCCGGCGTCGGAGATGCGCGCGTACACCGCGTCGGCGACCCGGCCCTCCAGCCGCAGCCGACCCTCCACCACGGCCCGGCCCGGTTGGGCACGCACCCGCCCGGCGTCGGCCCGGCCGCCGAAGAGCAGGCCGAGACCGGTGACCACCATCGTCTTGCCCGCACCGGTCTCGCCGGTGATGACGTTCATGCCGCCGGTCAGCGGCAGCGTCGTGTCGTCGATGACGCCCAGCCCGGTGATGCGCAGCTCTTCCAGCACAGCACCCGACAGTAGACGCGTGCCCCGACAGTTGACCAGCCGACGGGCCCCGCCGGTGGGCCGCGACGTGGCCCCCACCTGGGCGACGTACAGTTCTGCCCCGTGTTGGACGTGATCGGCCTGACCCCCGCCGAGGAGGAGCTGTACCGCTGCCTGTTGCAGCTCACCACGGCCCGGATCGACGAGTTGGTCCGCCGGCTGGACCGGCCCCGTGAGCAGGTCGTCGCCGAGGTCGAGGCGCTGCGCGCCAAGGGCCTGGTGCAGGCCACCGACACCGACCCGGACGCTCCCCTGCGCCCGAACGCCCCGGACGTCGCCCTCGGCGCGACACTGCTGCGCCGGCAGGAGGACCTGGAGGCGGCCCGTCGCCGGGTCACCCAGCTGGCCGAGGAGTACCGCTCCGGGCTGCGCCGGCACCACGTCGACCACCTGGTCGAGGTGATCACTGGTGCCCGGGTGCTCCGCGACCGGCTGCGCGACCTGCAGAACTCGGCGCGTACGGAGGTGCTGTGGTTCTGCCGGGCCAACCCCCTGGCCATGGCCGGGCCGGAGAACCTGGAGGAGTTCGACGCGCTGGCCCGCGGGGTGAGCTACCGCGCCATCTACGAGCGGGAACTGCTGCTGGAACCGGGCGCGCTCACCGACCTGGCCAAGGGCGTCGGCGCCGGCGAACAGGCCCGCGTCCTGGACCGCCTGCCGGTACGACTGGCCATCGTGGACGCCCGCACCGCCATCTGCCCGCTGGTGGCCGACCGCGACGGCGGCGAGCCGAGCGCCGCCGTGATCGGCCGCAGTCAACTGCTCGACGCGTTGCTCGCCCTGTTCGAGAGTCACTGGCGGGTGGCCACCCGGCTGCGGCTGGACGATCCCGACCCCACCGACGACGGCTCGCACGCCGAACGCCCGGCCGACGGCTATCGGCCGGACGCCGACGAGGCGCGACTGCTGTCCCTGTTCGTGGCCGGCGTACCGGACAAGTCCATCGCCTCCCAGCTCGGGGTGAGCCGCCGGACCGTGCAGCGGCGGCTCGCCGACCTGATGGACGCCGCCGGCGTGGACACCCGACCCGGGCTGGCGTTCCAGGTGGCCCGCCGCGGCTGGATCTGACGCCGGCAGGGCCCCGAGGGGGCGGGACGGCCGGAGCCGCCCCACCCCCGCACCCGTCAGCGCAGCCCGTACGCGTCGACCACGGTCTGGTCGACGGTGTTCCCGGCCCGGTCGCGGGCGTGCACCCGCAGCGAGACGGTTCCGCGCCCGGCCGGCACCGTCGCGGTGTACCGGGTACCGGAGCCCCGGGTCGGCGCGGACCGCCAGGTGACGCCCCCGTCGAAGGAGACCTCCACCCGGACGCTGGCACCCTTCGGCGCGGGCACCCCGGTCGGCTGGCGCAGGGTCAGCCCCACCTGGTGCGGCCGGTTGCCGCGCACCGTGTTCAGCAGGTCGGCCGGCACCCGGTAGTCCACCTGCAACAGCGACAGCGGGGTGGCCGCGTCGCCCGACGGTCGAGCCGAGGTGAACTCCCAGGCCGTCTCCGTACGCGTGGCGAAACGCCACTCGGCCGAGGCCCGTCGCGTGGTCACGTCCAGGCGGTAGCGGGCCGCCGCCGGGCTGGTGGGCACCGGCACCCACCCGCCGGACAGGTCGGCGATCTGCCGCCCGTCGCGGCTGACCCGGGCCTCGACCGTGTCCGACTCCTCACTCCTGCCGGCCGGGCTGTAGTGGCCGTCGGCGTCGACGAACTCGGGCACCCGCAGGTCCAGGCTGTCACCGGTGCGCGTCGGCACCGTCGCACCGCTGGCCGGAACGGCCGGACGCACCACCGGCGCGTGCCAGGTCTCGGTCTCCCGGTCGTCGGCGTCGTACCGCCGGGGCGCCTGGGCCAGACCGCCGTCCAACTGCCCCCACTGCATGAACATGACCTTGTGCAACACCCGGTGCTGCCACCAGTTGTCCCCGGCGCTGACGAACTCCTGCCGGGTGGTCCCGTTGCGGACCATCCGCTGGTCGTCGTTCCAGGCGTACTCCTGCCACGGCCGCCAGCCGAACCGCTCCTCGCTGGCCCAGCCCGCGCCCATGTCGCCGTAGCTCGCGGTCACCTCGGCGGTGTTCTTCGCGGTCACCGTGTGCACGACCCGCTCCGGCACCCGACCCTTCGACACCTGCCACACGTCGTACAGGTACGGGCTGTCCACGGTCAACGTCAGGTCCAGGGTCGCCCGGCCGCTGCGCGCCGCCGCGATCAGCCGCTGCCCGTCGTCGTACGCGACGACCATCGACGGGATCGGCAGTCGCTCCCCGATCGGCCGCCACACCGTCCACGCGGAGCGGTCCTCCGGCCGGACGACGAGCACCACCGCGGCGCCGGCCTTCGCGGCGGCGGCCGCCTGCTCCTCCTCCGAGAGGTCCGGGTCGGCGGTGAGCAGCGCGGCGGCCCCCCGCACCCGGGTCAGCTCGGCGGGGGTTCCGGCGCCGGCCCAGACCAGCGGCAGTCTCCGCCGACCGGTCGGCGCCGGCGAGGTGCCCAGCAGGTTGATGTCCGACGGACCGGACACCCCGCTGACCTTCGCGTCCACCATCGGCGCGACGAGCTGCCAGCGCGAGGCGAACTCGAACTCGCCCTGGCGCACCTGCCGGGTGGGCGTGACGTTCACCTGCTGGACGGTGCTGTAGGCCATCACACCGTGGTCGATCTGCCGGCCGTTGCCCAGCACCCGGTGCACGTAGAAGCTGAGCGTGGCCCGCTGCTCGCTGGGCTTCGGCGTCTCGATCCGCACCGGGGTGCCCTTGCGGGCGTCGAGCACCACTGTCAGGTCCCGGTCGACTGTCAACTCCGGCTCGACGGCCTGGGTCAGCTGCTCGTCCAGCGGGGCGCCGTGCTCCACGAGCGCGGTCAGCAGGTACGTGCCCTCCTCGACCCGCAGGGTGCCCTCCCCCGGCCACCAGCCCCAGTAGTCCGACTCGGGCTGCTCGCCGAACAGGGTCAGCCCGGGCGAGAGGGTCAGCTGACCCTGCCGGTCCAGCACCTTGACGGTGACCTCGTGCAGGGGGCCGCTGACGGTGAGCCCGACCGGCGTGCGCACGGCGACGCCGTCCGTACCGGTCGCCACCAGCCAGCCGCCGTGCGGGCCCCGGCCCAGCTTCGCCGGGTCGGCGCGCAGCGGCACGGCCACGCTGCCGCCCGCCGGCACGCTCACCTCGCCGGAGCCGACGGCGACCCCGTCGGTCTCGGCCGCCCCGCTGTCCAGGTTGCGCAGGTCCAGGGTCAGCCGCAGGGTCTGCGCGGCCTTCGTGCCGTTCGTGTACGTCACGGTCCGCTCGACGGCCGCGTCGCCTGTGGAGATCCGGCCGAAGTCGACTGTGGACGACGCGTACACCCGCTGCGTGAGCGCCCGCGCCACGTCGACCCTGCCGCCGCCCTGCTCGAAGACGGTGAGCGCCGGGTTGGCCTTCGTGGTGCTGACGAGGGCGTCCTTGAGCTTCCCGGCGGCCCAGTCGGGGTGTTCCTGGGCGAGGATCGCCGCCGCGCCGGCCACGTGCGGGGTGGCCATCGACGTCCCGGACGCGGTCGTGTAGGCGTCGCCCACCGGCGTACCCATTGTGGTGCCGGCGGCCCGCGCGGCGACGATGCCGACGCCCGGCGCGGTGATCTCCGGCTTGAGGCCGTTGTCGCCGAGACGCGGACCGCGGCTGGAGAACTCCGCGAGGTTGTCGTCGCGGTCCACCGCGCCGACGGTGAGCGCCGCGGTGGCCGCGCCCGGAGAGCCGACGGTACGCGCGGCGCCCGAGTTGCCGGCGGCGACGACGAAGAGCGCGCCGGTCTCGGCGGTCAGGTCGTTGACGGCCTGGCTCATCGGGTCGGTGCCGTCGGTCGGGTCACCGCCGAGGCTCATGCTGACGACCTTCGCGCCGGAGTGGGCGGCCCACTCCATGCCGGCGATGATCGCCGAGGAGCTGCCGGAACCGCCGTCGTCCAAAACCTTGCCGACCAGCAGCCGCGCGCCGGGCGCCACGCCCCTGCGCAGCCCCGCCGACGCGGCGCCGCTGCCGGCGATGGTGGCCGCGACGTGGGTGCCGTGGCCATGGCCGTCACGGGCGCTGCCGCTGTCGGAGAAGTCCCGCGCCTCGGCGATCCGCCCGGCCAGGTCGGGGTGGGTGGCGTCGACGCCGGTGTCCAGGACCGCCACCGTCACGCCGTTGCCGTCCCGGCCGGCCGCCCAGGCCTGCGGTGCGCCGATCTGCGGCACGCTGTGCTCCAGCGCGGGGCGCACCCGGGCGTCCAGCCAGACGCGGGCGATGCCACCGCCCAGCCTGGGGGCGGCGGCCGTGGCCCGGGTGGCCGGCGCGGCGGCGAGGGTGGTCCACAGGCCGCCGAGGTCGCCCTTGCCGACCCGCAACGCGGCGCCGTTGATGCTCGCCAGGGGGCGGGCGTCGGCGGCGACGGCGAGCGGCCGGACCCGGCCGGCGGCCGGCTCCTGGTAGCGCACGATCAGCGGCAGGTCGCCCTGCGCGGAGTCGCCGTAGCCGTCGGCGGCCAACTCCTGCACGTCGAACAGGTTGGCGTCGAGGACCCCGCTGGACACGTAGGGCACCGCGTCGCTGGGCAGCACCCGCAGCCCGCCGTCGACCTCGAGGGTCTGGAAGATGACCCGCTCACGCCCGGGGCCCGGGCGGACGGTGGCGGCGACCCGGCCCGGCGCCGCCGGCGCGAGCTCGACCTGGTCGCCGGTGATCAGGGTGACACGAACGGGCGTGGCGCCGGGCCGGGT
>NZ_VDFY01000258.1 GCF_006228125.1 Micromonospora orduensis
GTTCTATTCTGACTGCCGGGTTTGTCAGCAGAGGGGGCCGACGGTGCGCGCAGAGACCACGGGGGCGAGGGGCCGGCGTGACCGGTCGGCGGGGTGGAAGCCGTGACGCGGGGCAACCCGACCGTCCGGGCGGCCGGGATCGTGGCGCTGGTGGTGACGGCGCTGCTCGGCTCGGCCTACGTGCTGGGCCGCAGCCTCATCCCCGACCAGCCGCAGGAGCGCAAGACCACCGGGGTCACCACCAACGCCGACGGGCCGTACTACGCCGACCAGCCGACCGAGGCCGCGCCGAGCGGAGCACCGAGCCCCAGTCGTGACGCCGGGCCCACCGACGCAGGGCAGGACGGGTCGGGACGGGACTCCGGCGGCGGCCAACTGTTCGGGGCGCACACCAGCACCGGCACGCCCCGCCTCGCGTTGACCTTCGACGACGGGCCGGATCCGCGCTACACCCCGCAGGTGCTCGCCATGCTTCGTGAGTTCGACGTCAAGGCGACCTTCTGCGTGGTGGGCGAGAACGCCCAGAACCACCCCGACCTGATCCAGGCGATCGTCGACGGCGGGCACACCCTGTGCAACCACTCGTGGCACCACGACGTCACCCTGGGCAACCGTTCCGCGGACGTGATCCGTGCCGACCTGCTGCGTACCAACGAGGCGATCCGGGCGGCGGTGCCGGACGCGCCGATCGTCTGGTACCGCCAGCCGGGCGGCGCCTGGACCTATTCCGTGGTGTCGGTGGCGCAGCAGCTCGGCATGACCCCGCTGCACTGGTCGGTGGACCCGTCGGACTGGGAACTCCCCGGCGCGCGCAAGATCGCGGCGACGGTGACCAGTCAGGCCGAACCGGGATCGGTGGTGCTGCTGCACGACGCCGGCGGAGACCGGCAGGGCACCATGGACGCGCTGCGGCGGATCCTGCCCGACCTGACCGCGCGGTTCGAGTTGGAGGCTCTGCCCACCGACCCGACGTGAGACCCGGACGGGCCGCGACCTTGCGGAGCCGCGGGGTGGCGACCGACACACCACCGGCCCGGGCGCCACCTCGGCATCGGCGCCTTTCCTCGGCGACCCTCCGGGTGCCCCCGGAGGCAACGGATACGGTGACGGGATGAGCAGCGCGGAGCCGACC
This sequence comes from Micromonospora orduensis, assembly GCF_006228125.1. Classification (GTDB taxonomy): domain Bacteria; phylum Actinomycetota; class Actinomycetes; order Mycobacteriales; family Micromonosporaceae; genus Micromonospora; species Micromonospora orduensis. The sequence continues at coordinate 1,133 of NZ_VDFY01000258.1, forward strand.
AGCGACCAGGTGACCCGGAGCGACCGACTGGCCCCGGCGGAGATCGCCGACGTGCTGGCCCTGGCGCGTACCGCTGGCGACACCGACGGCGCCGACCCCCTCGACGAGCACGTCCTGCTCCGGCTGCGCGACCCCGAGGCCCCCGCCGTGCACCTGGTCGCTTGCGCCGACGACGGCACCCTCACCGGGTACGCGCACCTCGACACCACCGACCCGGTGGGCGGCATCGGGGTGGAGCTGGTGGTGCACCCCGCGTACCGGCGGCGGGGCACCGGTCGGGCGCTCGCTCGGGGCGTCCTCGCCTCGGCCACCGGGCCGCTGCGGGCGTGGGCGTACGGCGACCACCCCTCGGCCGCCGCGCTCGCCGTCGACCTCGGGTTCACCCGCGCCCGGGTGCTCTGGCAGTTGCGCAGGCCACTGGCCGCCCCGCTGGGTGAGCCGCGCCTGCCCGACGGGGTGGAGTTGCGCGCGTACCGGCCCGGGGCGGACGACGCGGCCTGGCTGACCCTCAACTCGCGGGCCTTCGCCGAGCACCCCGAGCAGGGCCTGTGGACCTCGCACGATCTGCGGGTCCGCCTGGCCGAGCCGTGGTTCGACCCGGCGGGCTTCCTGCTCGCCGAGGAGACCGCCACGGGTCGGCTGCTCGGGTTCCACTGGACCAAGGTGCACGAGCGACCGGGATCGGCCCGCATCGGCGAGGTGTACGTGCTGGGCGTGGATCCGAGCGCGCACGGCGGCGGGCTCGGTCGGGCGTTGACCACCGCGGGTCTGGCGTACCTGCGGGACAAGCGGGGCCTGGACCGGGTGATGCTCTACGTGGACGACTCGAACACCGGGGCCGTCGCGCTGTACGAGCGGTTGGGCTTCGCCCGCTGGTCCGCGCACATCAACTACCACCTCGGCTGAGCGGGAACGGGCACTGAAGTGCCCCGGTTCACTTAACGGACAACTCACCCTCAGCAAGCGGTCACCTCGGGGGCCGTACGTGTTCACCTCGCGTTCACTTGCGACCGGCGAACCGGCTACCTGGCACTTCTAACTTTCGTGTCAGCCGGTCAGTGCCGGTCCTCGGGCCCCGGCATCGGGGCGCCAAGTCAGACGCGAAGGGAAACCCCTCAGGTGAAGCTCCAGCGGTACGGCACTATTGCCTGCCTCGCTCTTGCCGCGACGCTCGGCCTCAGTGCATGCGGCTCGGACAACAACGAGCCCACTTCCGGCGCCAGCGCCTCGGGCTCCGCCGCCGCGGTCGACTGCGGTACCGGCACGGTCAACGCTCAGGGCTCGTCGGCACAGAAGAACGCCATGGCCGAGTGGATCAAGGCGTACCAGCAGAAGTGCCAGGGCACCACGATCAACTACGAGGCCTCCGGCTCGGGCGCCGGCATCCAGGCGTTCATCGCCGGCACCGCCGACTTCGCCGGCTCCGACTCCGCGCTCAAGGCTGAGGAGCAGCCGAAGGCCGACGCCAAGTGCGTCGGCGGCAAGGCCATCCACCTGCCGATGGTGATCGGCCCGGTGGCCGTCGCCTACAACGTCAGCGGCGTGGACAACCTCCAGCTCAAGCCGGCCACCCTGGCGAAGATCTTCGCCGGCAAGGTGACCAAGTGGGACGACGCCACGATCAAGGCCGACAACCCGGACGCCAAGCTCCCGGCGACCACCATCCAGACCGTCCACCGCTCGGACGAGTCGGGCACCACCGACAACTTCACCAAGTTCCTCTCGAAGACCTCCGAGGCGGACTGGACGCTTGGCAACGCCAAGGCCTGGAAGGCCCCGGGCGGCACCGGCGCCAAGGGCTCGGACGGCGTGGCCAGCTCCGTCAAGGGCGCCGACGGCTCCATCGGCTACATGGAGTGGTCGTTCGCCGAGAACGCCGGCCTGAAGATGGCCAAGATCGGTAACGGCAACGGCGAGTTCGCCGCACTGACCGCCGAGGCCGCTGGCAAGACCATCGCCGGCGCCAAGATCGAGGGCCAGGGCGACGACCTCAAGCTGTCGATCGACTACAACACCAAGGAGGCCGGGGCCTACCCGATCGTCCTGGCGACGTACGAGATCGTCTGCAGCAAGGGCCTCGCGGCCGACAAGCTCAAGCTGGTCAAGGGTCTGCTGGGCTACGCCGCCAGCGCCGAGGGTCAGAACTCGCTGACCGACCTGGGCTACGCCCCGCTGCCGGAGACGGTCCGCACCAAGGTCGAGACCGCGGTCAACAACCTCTCCTGACCCGACCCCACCACCTCCGCAACCGAATCGAGCGAGCAGATGGGTGAAACCCCTCACCGCTCGGCCGACGCCGGCACCGGCGGGACGCGCGTGACCCAGAGTCACGAGTGGCCCGCCGGTGCCTCGGCGCGTGTGGCCGAGGCACCAGTCAGCCCGCGTTCCCCGGGCGGCGCCGGGATGGGCGGCGGCGGCGCGTTGCCGCGCAGCCGTAAGTTCGGCGCCGAGCGGGCCTTCCGCGGTCTCACCCTGGCCGCCGGCACCGCCGTTCTGGTCATCATCGCCGCCATCGCGATCTTCCTGGTCGCCAAGGCGGTGCCGGCCCTACGCGCCAACACCGAGAACTTCTGGTCGTACGAGGGCTGGTCCCCCAACGAGACGCAGCCGAAGTTCGGCATCGGCACACTCGCCTTCGGCACCGTGCTCAGCTCGGCGCTGGCGCTGCTCATGGCGGTGCCGGTGGCGCTGGGCATCGCGCTCTACCTCTCGCACTACGCGCCCCGGCGGCTGGGCACCGCGCTCGGCTTCCTGGTCGACCTGCTGGCCGCCGTGCCGAGTGTGGTCTTCGGCCTCTGGGGGCGGGACATCTTCATCAACCCGGTTCGGGACTTCTCGGTCTGGCTGAACGAGTACTTCGGCTGGCTCCCGATCTTCGGCGGCGACGGCCCGTTCGGTAAGTCGATCATGCTGGGTGCCCTGGTGCTCGCGATCATGGTGTTGCCGATCATCACCTCGCTCTCCCGTGAGGTGTTCCTCCAGACGCCTACCGCGAACGAGGAGGCCGCCCTCGCCCTGGGCGCCACCCGCTGGGAGATGCTCCGCACCGCGGTGCTGCCCTACGGCCGCCCCGGCATCATCGCCGCGGTGATGCTCGGCCTCGGCCGGGCGCTCGGCGAGACCATCGCCCTGGCGCTGACCCTCGGCATCACGTTCGGCATCTCGTTCAACCTGATCCAGAACGGCGGCAACACCATCGCCGCCAACATCGCCAACGCGTTCGGCGAGGCGAACGAGACCGGCCGGGGCGCGCTGATCGCCTCCGGTCTGGTGCTGTTCACCATCACGCTGATCGTCAACATCACGGCGCGGGCGATCATCTACCGCCGCCGGGAGTTCACGGAGTCGGCCGCATGACCACAACCGTCACCTCCCACCGCTCCCGTCCGCCGGCCCAGCCCGCCTCGCTGCGGGCCCGACGGCTTCCCTGGTACGCCGCACCGGCAATCGCCGTGGCGGCTCTGGCGCTCTCCGCGGTGATCGTCTACGGCGCGGGCATCGGCGGCCCGGTCCTCGTGGTCGTCCTCGGCGCGGTGCTCTACCTGGTCGGGCTCTTCGCCGCGGCCAACGCGGTCGAGGGCCGTCGGTCGGCCCGCAACCGCACCTGGAGCGCGCTGATCCACTCCGCGTTCGTGCTGGCGGTGCTGCCGCTCGTCTCGGTCGTCTGGACACTGGTCAGCAAGGGCACCGAACGGCTGGATGCCAACTTCTTCCAGACCTCGATGAACAACATCGGGGCCCGGGACGCCAACGGCGGCGCGTACCACGCGATCGTCGGCACGCTGGAGCAGGTCGGCATCGCCACCCTGATCACCGTCCCGCTCGGCGTCCTCTGCGCCATCTACATCGTCGAGTACGGGCGCGGCAAGTTCGCCTTCGCGATCCGGTTCTTCGTGGACGTGATGACAGGCATCCCGTCGATCGTCTCCGGCCTCTTCGTGCTGGCGTTCTGGGTGCTGATCGTGTCGCCGTGGTTCAACGACGGCCGGCCCAGCTTCTCCGGCTTCGCCGCGGCGCTCGCGCTGAGCGTGCTCATGCTGCCCACCATCGTCCGGTCCACCGAGGAGATGCTCCGCCTCGTCCCAGCGCCGCTGCGCGAGGGCGCGTACGCGCTCGGCGTACCCAAGTGGAAGACCATCCTGCGGGTGGTCCTGCCGACGGCGCTGCCCGGCATCGTCACCGGCGTCATGCTCGCCATCGCCCGCGCGGCCGGCGAGACCGCGCCGGTGCTGCTGGTCGCCGGCGGCGGCGCCGCCATCAACACCAACCCCTTCGAGAACAACCAGTCGTCGCTGTCCCTCTTCGTCTACCAGCAGGCCGGTGACGCGTCGAAGTACGCGCCGGCACGGGCGTGGACCGCGGCACTCACCCTGGTCGCCCTCGTGCTCATCCTGACGATCGCGGCGAAGCTGCTGGCCCGTCGCAACCGGCTCAGCCGATGAACCCCGGAGGTACCACCACCATGGCCAAGCGTGTCGAAGCCTCGAACGTCACCGCCTACTACGGCGGCTTCAAGGCGATCGAGAACATCAACCTGACGGTCGAGCCGAAGACCGTCACCGCCCTGATCGGCCCGTCCGGTTGCGGCAAGTCCACGTTCCTGCGGTCGATCAACCGGATGCACGAGGTGCTGCCGGGTGCTCGGGTCGAGGGCAGCCTGACCATCGACGACCAGGACATCTACGACCGGGACGTGGACGTCACAGCGGTCCGGCGCATGATCGGCATGGTGTTCCAGCGGCCGAACCCGTTCCCCACCATGAGCATCTTCGAGAACGTGGTGGCCGGGCTGAAGCTCAACGGCGTCCGGCGCAAGTCGATCCTGGACGAGGCCGCCGAGAAGGCGCTGCGCTCGGCGAACCTGTGGGACGAGGTCAAGGACCGGCTGGGCAAGCCCGGCGCGGGCCTCTCCGGCGGTCAGCAGCAGCGGCTCTGCATCGCCCGGACCATCGCGGTCGAGCCGCAGGTCGTGCTGATGGACGAGCCCTGCTCGGCGCTGGACCCGATCTCCACGCTGGCGATCGAGGACCTGATGTTCCAGCTCAAGGACAAGTTCACGATCATCATCGTGACGCACAACATGCAGCAGGCCGCCCGGGTGTCGGACCGGACCGCCTTCTTCTCCATCGAGAAGACCGGCGACCCGGGCCGGCTCATCGAGTACGACAACACCCAGAAGATCTTCAGCAACCCGAGCGTGAAGAAGACCGAGGACTACATCACCGGCCGCTTCGGCTGAGCCGCTGGATCCCGGTCCGCGAGGGGCGTCGGTCGACCTGGCCGGCGCCCCTTCGTGTACCCCGAGGCGCGGCGGTCAGGCGAGTACGAAGCGGGGTTCGCCGTCCGGTGGGAGGTCGAGGCGCGGGGTGACCGGGGTGGCGGCGTCCCGGTCGGCCGCCGCGCGGGCGACCCCGGCCAGGTCACCGGCCGCCGCCACCTGGGCGAGTGTGACAAGGGTCGGTGGCAGCATGGTCAACTCGCCGGCCCGCGCCCGGGCCAGTGCGTCGGCCGGCCGGATCCACAGGGTGTGGTCGGCCTCGCCGGAGACGTCGCGGGTCCGCTGCCCCGCCGGCAGCAGGGCCACGAAGAAGTACGTGTCGAAGCGGCGCGGCTCGAACTCGGGGGTGATCCACCGGCTCCACGGCAGCAGCAGGTCCGACCGCAGGGTGAGACGCCGGTCGGCGAGCAGCGCCGCGAAGCCCAGCCGACGCCCCTCCAGGTCCTGCCGGGCGGTCTCCCAGTCGTCGCCGCTGACGTCGCCCACCACCGTCGCCTCGTCCGGGCCGGCGAGCAGCACGCCCGCCTCCTCGAAGACCTCCCGGGCGGCGGCGCAGACCACCGCCCGGGCGGCGTCCGTGGCGACCCCGAGCCGTCCCGCCCACTCGGTCGGCGTCGGGCCGGCCCAGTCCAGGTGGGCCTCCGAGTCGGAGCGGTCCACCCCGCCGCCGGGGAAGGCGTACATCCCGCCGAAGGTCATGGCGGCGACCCGGCGGATGACGTACACCTCGAAGTCGGTGTCGGTCGGACGCAGCAGCAGCACCGTGGCCGCGACCCGGGGCACCGCCGGGGTGCCGCCCTCGGCCTGGAACCGGCGGGCGTGCTCGACCAGGGCGGCCGGGGCGGCGAAGCCGTCGCTGTCGATCGTCATGCCGCGAGCCTAGTTGCCCGACCGGCGGGGCTGGTTGGTGTGCCAGGCACCTCGGCGCGGCCGCCCGACCACTCCCACCGCTCCTTTGCTCTGCTTATGCGGACGCACCGGTAACGTTCGGTAACTGTCGCGTCCGCGTATGCAGAGCAAAGGACGTGCACAGGGGTTGGCGGACACCGATCGGCGGCGGGCCGGGCAGCGGGCGGTTCACCTGGCTCAGCTAGCGTTCCGGCATGACTCGTTGGGGCATCCTGGCCACCGGCCACATCGCCAGCCGTTTCGCCGAAGACCTCCGGCTGGTGCCGGACGCCGAACTCGTCGCGGTCGGGTCCCGGGCCGCCGACAGCGCGCAGCGGTTCGCCGACAAACACGGGGCGAAGCGGGCGTACGGCTCCTGGGTGGAGCTGGCGGCCGACCCGGAGGTCGACGTCATCTACGTGGCCACGCCGCACGCCGCGCACCACGAGGCGGCGATGACCTGCCTGACCGCCGGGCGCGCGGTGCTGCTGGAGAAGCCGTTCACCCTCGACCTGGCCACCAGCACCGAGCTGGTGGACACCGCCCGCGCCGCCGGGGTCTTCCTCATGGAGGCCATGTGGATGCGGACCAACCCTCTCATCCGGCAGGCGGTCCAGCTCATCGCCGACGGGGCGATCGGCGCGGTGAGCGGCGTCCGGGCCGACTTCGGGGTGGCCGGGCCGTTCCCGCCGGAGCACCGGATGCGCAACCCGGTGCTGGGCGGGGGTGCCCTGCTCGACCTGGGGATCTACCCGATCAGCCTGGCCCATCTGCTGCTCGGGGTCCCGCGGCACATCCGGTCCTGGGCGCAGCTCGGGCCGGAGGGGACCGACGAGAACACAGGCATCCTGTTCGGCTACGACACCGGAGCGCTGGCCACGCTGAGCTGCGGCATGGTCGGGGCCAGCGAGTTGTCCGCCTCGATCACCGGCACCACCGGCCGGATCGACCTGCCGGAACCGTTCTTCCGGCCGGGGTCGCTGACCCTGCACCGGGCCGGCGCCGAGCCGGAGACGATCGTCGCGGAGGAGGGCGGCAACGGCTACCAGTACGAGGCGATCGAGGTGCAGCGTTGCCTGGCCGCCGGGCTGACCGAGAGCCCGGTCGTGCCGCACACCACCACCCTCGAGGTGATGGCCCTGCTGGACACGATCCGCGAGCAGATCGGCGTGCGCTACGTCTGAACGCGACAAGGCCCCCGACCGGGGGGCCTTGTCGCGTGCCGGGCCCGGTCAGCCGAAGAGCGGGCGGACCAGCAGGTACGTGACGCAGGCGATCAGCGCCGCGGCCGGGAACGTGATGATCCAGGCGATCACGATGTTGCCGGCGACGTTCCAGCGGACCGCGGAGAGCCGCTTGGTCGCGCCCACACCCATGATCGCCGAGGTGATCGTGTGGGTGGTGGAGATCGGCGCCTTGAGTACCAGGGCGTTGAAGTAGAGCACCGCGCTGGCCACAGTCTCGGCGGCGAAGCCCTCCGGCGGCCCGAGGTCGATGATCTTGCGTCCGAGGGTCCTGATGATCCGCCAACCACCGGCGTACGTGCCGAGGGCCAGCATCGTCGCCGACGTCCAGAACACCCAGCCCGGGATGTGCGTCTTGCTCTCCTGGAAACCGCCCGTGTACAGCGCCAGCACCACGATGCCCATGGTCTTGGCGGCGTCCTGCATGCCGTGGCCGACGGACATGGCGGCCGCCGAGGCGGTCTGCGCCCAGCGGAAGCCCCGGTTGAGCTTGCCCGGCTGCCCCTTGCGGAACAGCCAGAGGATGGCCAGCATCAGCAGGTAGCCGAGGGTGAGACCGACGATCGGCGAGAGCACCATCGGCAGCAGCACCTTCTCGCCGATGTTGCCCCACTGCACGAGACCGCCGGTGGACAGCAGGGTCGCGCCGACCAGGCCGCCGAAGAGAGCGTGCGACGACGACGAGGGCAGACCGAAGTACCAGGTGATCAGGTTCCAGGCGATCGCGCCGAGCACCCCGGCGAAGACCACGCCGAGGCTGCTCACCCCGGTCGGGAGGGTGACCAGTCCGTCGCCGACGGTCTTGGCGACGCCGGCGCCGAAGTGGGCGCCGACGAAGTTGCCGACCGCGGCGAGCCCGAGGGCGATCCGGGGGGTCAGCGCCCGGGTGGAGACGCTTGTGGCGATCGCGTTGGCGGCGTCGTGGAAGCCGTTGGTGTAGTCGAACGCCAGGGCCACCGCGATCACCGCCAGTACGGCGATGAGTTCAGGGGACACCGGCTCAGGACTCCTTGACGGCGATGGTCTCGACGGTGTTGGCCACGTGCTCGAAGGCGTCGCAGGCGGCCTCCAGCTCGTCGGCGACCTCCTTCATCTTCAGCACCGTCAACGCGTCGTACTCACCGGAGAAGAGGCGTACGAGCAGCTGCCGGTTGATCCGGTCGCCCTCGTTCTCCAGCCGGTTGCACTCGATCCAGTAGTCCTCGAGGTCCTTCATCGACTTCAGTCGCGGCATGGCCTCGGCGGTCAGCTTGGCCTGCTGGTCGAGCACGTTGACCATCTCGTGCAGCTCGCGGGGCAGCGCGGGGAGCTCGGTCAGCCCGTACAGGTAGAGCAGGTCCCCGACCGCCTCCAGGTGGTCCATCACGTCGTCGAGCAGCGAGCCGAGCCGGTAGATGTCCTCCCTGTCGAACGGCGTGATGAAGGTCGAGTTGATCTTCTTGTACAGCTCGTGCGTGATCTGGTCGCTGTCGTGCTCGACCTCGGTCAGCCGCTCGCTTACCGACTGCACGTCGACGCCGGGCAGGGCCAGCTCGTTCAGCAACTCGGTGCCCCGGACCAGGTTCTGCGCGGCCCTGGTGAAGAGCTCGTAGAAGGCGCCCTCGGTGGGGCGGAAGGAAAACTTCACAGCACAGACCTCGTCGCGTCGGTGGAAGGGTGGCGGCACCCCGTCGGGCACCCGCCCGGTGAATGCTAGAAAACGGCTGGACCGCGAATTCGTCGGCCCACCCCTGGCCAAGCCACATTCACCGGTCGTTCATCTGCCGTTCATCTCGGGCGCCCCATCCGCCCCCGCTCCCCCAGTACGCAGCCGCTCCCGCTCGTGCGCCACATCGAAATCGGCAGGCGGATACCCCAGATCAAGCGTGTCGAACGTCTCCCTCACCAGGTGGGCCACCGCCCAGTCCCGGTACCACTTGCGGTCCGCCGGCACCACGAACCAGGGCGCGGCGTCCGTGGCACACCGGCTCAGGGCCTCGGCGTACGCGGCCTGGTAGTCGTCCCAGCGGGCTCGGGCGTCGACATCCGAGGGGTTGTACTTCCAGTGCTTACGCGGGTCGGTGAGCCGTCCCAGCAGGCGCTCGCCCTGCTCGGCGTACGAGATGTGCAGCATCACCTTGACCACTGTCACGCCGCCCTCGGTCAGCTCCCGCTCGAAGCTGTTGATCTCGTCGTAGCGGGCCCGCCAGGTGGCCTCCGGCACCAGCGAAGCGACCCGGGCGATCAACACGTCCTCGTAGTGCGACCTGTTGAACATCCCGACGTACCCGGGTGGGGGCAGCGCCCGGCGGATCCGCCACAGGAAGTCGTGTCGCAGCTCCTGCGGGGTCGGCGGACCGAACGAGCGGATGTGCAGGCCCAGTGGGTTCATGGCGCCCGCCACCCGCTTGATCGTGCCGTCCTTGCCACCGCAGTCCATGGCCTGGAGCACCAGCAGCACCCGGTGCGCCGGCCGCTCCGACCCGGCCTGGGCCATCGCGAAGAGCATCTCCTGCTGCCGGCCCAGCTCCTCGCCGACCAGCTCCACCTGCTCCCGCGCCCAGGTCTTGCGGCGGCCGCCGTCCACCTCCGCCGCCGGCAGGCCGGGCGTGGACCGGGGATCGATCGCGCCGAGATCCACCGGCGCGGTGACCCGCAGCAGTTCCCGTACTCCGCCGCCGTCCGGCGCCACGATCCGCGGTTCCTGGGATGTGCTCATGCACGGATCATCGCCCACCCCTCTTCCGTCCGCCCGCCGAGAGCCGCCGCGGCCGGGCATCCGGGGCTGCCCGCGCCCGGACTTGGCGGAAGGATGGACGCCCAGGAGGCAACCGGCCGGGAGGTGGTGGGGTCGTGCGGGACCTGGCGACGGAGTTCGAGGCCGAGCGGGGCCGCCTGCTCGCGGTGGCCCGCCGGATGCTGGGCAGCCGCAGCGAGGCCGAGGACGCGGTGCAGGAGACCTGGCTGCGCTACGCCGGGGCGCTCGCCGACCCGGCGGCCCGCGCGGAGATCCGCGACCTGTCCGCGTGGCTGACCACCGCGTGCGCCCGGATCTGCCTCGACGTGCTCCGCTCGGCCCGCGTCCGGCGGGAGGCGTACCCGGGGCAGTGGCTACCGGAGCCGGAGGTACGCCCACTGGACAGCCGTCCGGCGCCGGACGGGTACGCCCCCGACCCGGCGGAGCGGGCGGTGCGGGCCGACCAGATCGGCACCGCGCTGCTGGTGGTGCTGGAGCGACTCGCGCCGGAGCAGCGGGTCGCCCTCGTGCTGCACGACGTGTTCGCGGTGCCGTTCGCCGGCATCGCCGAGGTGCTCGGCACCACCGAGGGGGCGGCCCGGCAGCTCGCCTCCCGCGCCAGACGGGCGGTGACCGCGCCGGACGCGCCACGGCACAGCGCCGACCCGGCCGAGCAGCGACGCGTGATCGAGGCGTTCGTCGCGGCCACCGAGTCCGGCGAGCTGGACGCGCTGCTACGGGTGCTCGCGCCGGACGTGGTCCTGCTCGGCGACTCCGGCGGGCACTTCCCGTCGGCCCGTCGACCGGTGGTCGGCGCGGACCAGGTGGGCCGCTTCACGCTCGGCCTGTTCGGCCGCGCCGGCCGGTACGCCCACCGTGTGCTGTCCCGGCCGGTGCTCGTCGACGGCGTGCCGGGCCTTCAGATGGAGACGGTGCACAGCGACGGGCGGCCGATCCGCCTGGTCACCGCCTTCGCCGTGGACCAGGGCCGGATAACCGGCATCTTCAACCAGCTCAACCCGGAGAAACTGGCCGGCCTGCCACCGCTGGGCGACGACGACACCTGGCCGCCGCGCTGGTGACCCGGGCGCCGGCTCAGACCACCAACGCCAGCCACTTGCGGTACGAGGTGGCGAACGGCTCGGTGCCGTCGCCGAGCGCGCCGTACAGCCACCGGGCCGCCGCCTCGGCCCGCACCACCACGTCCTCGGGGTAGCCGAAGCGGGCCCGGTGCTCGGCGAACTCGTCCTCGTCGAGCAGCTCCACCAGACCGGTGGCCCGGCGGCGCACCACGTCCAGGTCGAGGTCGATGAGGTGGACTGTGTCGTCGGACTCCCAGCGGGCCGGGGTGGCGATGTCGCAGTAGACCTCGCTGGTGCGCGGCGGCGGGTTGAACATGCACGTCCACCACGCGTGGTGCGGCACCAGCAGGACGAACGGGATCTTCTCCACCGAGGGCCGGCCGTGGTAGACCGACTCGGTGCCGAACGGGACGCCCAGCCAGATGCCCAGGTCGTCCTCGGCGAGCCGGCGGGCCGGGTAGTCACGGTGGGCGCTGCCGTCGTACTTGCGGTAGATCACTCGGACCACGTCGCTCGGCATGATTCGCACCCTAACCGATACTGCCCACGCGTCGTAGTGCGGCCGTAACGGGACGGCACCGGCCATCGGGGCGTACGGGTGGGTCCCGCCACGCGGGCGGATGGGCGCGGCCCGTGTCGGCGGCGGCGGGTACCGTCGCACGGTGACTCCGCCCCGCACCGCCACCGGTTCCGCCTCCCCGTCGGCCCGTGCCGGGAGCCGGCGGCGGGGTGCCCGGCCCAGCGGCACCGAGCTGCTCGCGGCGGCCGTCGGCGCGGTCCCCGGCGGCGCGGCACGCCCCGGCCAGCAGCAGATGACCACCGCGATCGAGGAGTGCGTGACAAGCGGCGAGCACCTGCTCGTCCAGGCGGGCACCGGCACCGGCAAGTCGCTGGCCTACCTGGCGCCCGCCCTCACCGTGGACGGCCCGGTGGTGGTGTCCACCGCCACCCTGGCGTTGCAGTCCCAGCTCGTCGACCACGACCTGCCCCGGCTGGCCGACGCGGTCGAGCCGCTGCTGGGCCGCCGGCCCACCTATGCGGTGCTCAAGGGCCGTCACCACTACCTCTGCCTGGCCCGGCTGGACAACTCCACCGAGGAGGAGCCGGAGGACACGCTCTTCGACACTCCGGCCGCGCGCCCTGGCGGCGGCACCAAGTGGCTGGGCGAGGCGGGCCGGCTGGGCAAGCAGATCGAACGGGTACGCGACTGGGCCGAGAAGACCGCCACCGGCGACCGGGACGAGTTGGATCCGGGCGTCGACGATCAGGCCTGGCGGCTGGTGTCGATGCCGGCCCGGGAGTGCGTGGGCGCGGCCCGCTGCCCGTTCGGGCAGGAGTGCTTCGCCGAGGCGTCCCGGGCCCGGGCCCGGGAGGCCGACATCGTGGTGACCAACCACAGCCTGCTCGCGGTCGACATGCTCGCGGACCGGCACATCGTGCCGCCGCACAAGCTGCTCATCGTGGACGAGGCGCACGAGCTGGCCGACCGGGTCTCCTCGGCGGCGCAGGCGGAGCTGGTGCCGGAGCTGATCGACAGGTCGACCCGGCGGGCCCGCCCGCTGCTGCGACCGGAGACCGCCGAGGCGCTCACCGCCGCCGGCGACGCCCTCGCGGTCGCGCTGGCCGAGGCGCCGGCCGGGCGGCTCACCGCCGGCCTGCCGGCGCCGCTGCGGGAGGCGTGCACGCTGCTCGACGCGGCCACCCGCAGCGCGTTGGACGCGATCGGCGACATCAAGTCCGACGATCCGGACCCGGTCCGCAAGCAGCAGGCCAAGGCCGCGCTGGACGACCTCTCCACCACGGCACAGCGGTTGCTGGAGGAGGCCGAGCACGACGTGGCCTGGGTGGAGAAGAACGACAGCGGCAGCCGCCGGGCACTTGTGGTAGCGCCGCTGTCGGTGGCCGGCACCCTCGCCACCCACCTGTACGACGAACGCACCGTCGTCGCCACCTCGGCGACCCTGGCGCTCGGCGGACGCTTCGACACGGTGGCCCGCGCCCTCGGGCTGGACGCGCCGCCGAGCGCCTGTCTCTTATACACCTCTCCGAGCCCACGAGACCGGAGCCTAT
>NZ_VDFY01000257.1 GCF_006228125.1 Micromonospora orduensis
CCCCCAACAACACCACCCACACCCCACCCAAAAACGACACCGAAAAAATCATCCACCACATCTGGACCACCATCCTCAACAACCCCCACATCAGCACCACCGACAACTTCTTCCACCTCGGCGGCCACTCCCTACTCGCCACCCAAGTCACCACCCGAATCCGCCAAGAATTCGACACACCCCTGCCCCTACGCACCATCTTCGAAAACCCCACCATCACCCAACTCGCAAAAGCCGTGGAGGATCTCATCTACGAGGAGATCTCGAAACTGTCGCCGGAAGAGGTGCAGCGCATTCTGGCGGCCGAGCAGCACATGTGACGACGCCGGGTGATGCCCCTGACGGGCGCAGCAGCCATACGCGAGTGCCGACCGCGACAGTGGGCCACGCCGTGGCCCACTCGGGTCGCCCAGTACCCCGAGCCGGCCGGCCGGGGTGCTGGGCGGTGTCGGCCCACGTCATCCCCACATGGCGGCCGTTTGACGCTGCGGACCCCGGCGGTGGCTCGTCGAGCCGTTTTCATGACCCCGACGGTGGTTCGGCCAGACCGCCCCACAGTGGGGACGGCCGGCAGGTGGTCGAGGTACCCCCTTCGCAGAACGACAGCAGGGCGAGGTGCACCGCCGGGCGTCTCCATGTCTGCCAGATGCGTCGACGTGTTCTCGCGTAGACAGTGATCCCGGTCGTCGACCACATTGACGCTGTCCAAAATCACCCTCGGTCCGAGGTCAGGTACCGCTGCAGGTACCGGGGTCACCGCCAGAACGGCGGACGCCGCGGTACGGGTCGCGCTGATGATCGAACTCTGCAGGCAGGCCACGGGGAATCCGGTGTCCCGGTCATTGAGCAGGATGACCGCTGACGCCCGGGGCAGACCGCGCGAGATTGTCCGGGAAGCTCGCGATCCACTTCGGGTTGGCGTTCAGCACCTCTCTCGCGACCGCGGCGCCGACAGGGAGAACGTTGGCTGCCGGTGAACGCTCACGGGGTCCTCTTTCGTGCGTGCCAGTACCGGATCGCCGTCCCGCCCTCGAAGGACGCCGGCTCCAACGCCGCACTGCCGTAGTGCGCCCGCACCCAGTGGTCGTCGTAGACGTTGTCGAGATACCGCTCCCCGAGGTCGGGCGCGATGGCGACCGAGGTGAGCTTGTTTCCTGGATCGTTGCGTCGGAGCCAGTCCAGCGCCCCGGCCAGGACCGAACCGGTGGAGCCGCCGACCACGAATCCCCGCCGGGCGAGCGCCCGGCAGTGACGCACGGCATCGACTTCCGCCACGTAGACGACATCGTCCAGCAGGCTCGGCTCGATGAGGGGTAGCGCGACGCTCGCGCCGATGCCGGGGAGGAGGCGCTGGCCCGCCGGGGCGCCGAAGCTGACCGAGCCCACCGCGTCGATGGCGACGATCCGCACCGGCCGTCGTGCCTCCCTGAAGTAGCGTGCGCACCCCATCGCCGTGCCACCGGTCCCAACGCCGACGAAGAGTACGTCGAGTCGTGGATACCGGCGGGAGATCTCGGGGGCAGTTGTCTCGTAGTGGATGAGCCAGTTCGCCGGGTTGGCGTACTGGTTGAGCCACAGATATCGGTCGTCGCTAGCGCAGAGGGCGGCGACGGCGTCGAGTCTCGCCTGCAGGTAGCCGGCCTCCGGGTGGGCCTCGTCGACGACCCGGACCTCCGCGCCGAGCGCGCGCATGAGCTTGATGGTCGCCGGGTTGCAGCGGGGATCGGTGATGCAGATGAAGGGGATGCCGCGTGAAGCCGCAATGGTGGCCAGGGCCACCCCGCTGTTGCCCGAAGACGACTCGACCAGCACGGTGTCCGGGCCGAGTGAGCCCTCCTTCTCAGCCGCGGCGATCATCGCCACCGCGGCCCGGAACTTTATCGATCCGGCAAAGTTGAAGCCCTCGTACTTGAACTGTAGGTTCCTGCCGATGAAGCCGCTCAGGTCGAGGTAGACGTGCGAGTCCAGCAGGTCGTGGGGTGCGGTGATGGTAGGAATGGCGCCTCCTCGGTCAGGGCACGAAATGCTCGAGATGATGGGCCCGGACCTGTCGCCAGACCTCGCGGAACTCGTCCAGGTCGCCACTGATCAGCGCCTCCGACCCTGGCCGGCCGCTGAATGCGCCGCCGTGGAACGGCTTGCCGGTGACGAGCGCCACCACCGTCTCCCCCGCGTCCACGAACGACTTCCACATGGCACGCCGCGCCCCGGCCAGAGCCGCGGCTCCCGCCGGCTCGCTCGCCGTGGCCGCGTCATTCGCGAGGTACGCCATCGCCGAGCGCAACTCGTCGTCCGACACCGCGACGAACGCACCCGCGCTGTCGGTGACCGCTCGGACGGCTTGTTCACCGACGGCCGGTACCGGAACCCGGATACCGTCCGCGATGGTCCGAACCGTCTCCGGCGGGCGGGGTGGCAGGCCCCGCCACTGCCGGACCAGAGGCTGGCAGCCCTCCGCCTGCACTCCGATGATTCGGGGCACGGTGGAGGTCATGCCGCAGGCCCGCAGCTCGTGAAAACCTTTTGCCAACCCGACCAGGGTCGGACCGTCGCCGACCGGAGCCACGACCACGTCAGGCAGGTGCCGTTCGAGCTGTTCCCAGATCTCGAAGGCCACCGTCTTCTTAGCCTCTATCGTCACGGGGTTGGCGCCGGTGTTCCGGTCCAGCCATCCAAACTCGCGGGCCGCCGCCCTGGACAGGTCGAAGGCAGCCCGGTAGCCCCTCGCCACCCGGAAAACGTGCGCGCCGGCCGCGCGCATGACGGCCACCTTCTCCGGATCACAGTCGGCGGGTGTGAAGATGGCGGCGGAGAGCCCGACCGTCGCGGCGCCCCACGCCGTCGCCACGCCGGCGTTGCCGGTGGACGACGTGGTGATCGTCGAGGCGCCGCTACGCAGTCCGATCTCGAGGACGAGTGCTGTCGCGCGGTCCTTGTTCGACGAGATGGCGCCGGCCGTCTCATCCTTCAACCACAGGCGGGGCAGACCCAGCCGGGAGCGGAGCGCCGCGGCGGCCCGCAGCGGGGTACCGCCGATCGGGAGCGGAAAGCGCACACGCTGCTCATCGATCGGCAGCAGCGCCCGGTACCGCCACATACCCACATCGGTTGTCTCAGCCGAGGGAATGAGCTCAGGTCGGTAGTCGTACCTGATCAATTCCTTGCCGAAGATCTCGTCCGGCAATTTTCCCTGCGGAGAACGCCCCATGTTCCACTCCATTCGCCGCCTCCTTGGCGGGCAGAACCGCAAGACAGGGTGAGCACGACGTCGGGCGCGGGGCTGCCGGGTCAGACGAAGCGTTTGCCGGTGGGCCAGCCTGGCCGCGACGAAAGCGCGTGATTCCCGCATTCGCGTGGGGGCCACGGACTGGCAACGGTCAGGCTCATGTCGCCGCGAGTTGTCCG
This sequence comes from Micromonospora orduensis, assembly GCF_006228125.1. Taxonomy (GTDB): domain Bacteria; phylum Actinomycetota; class Actinomycetes; order Mycobacteriales; family Micromonosporaceae; genus Micromonospora; species Micromonospora orduensis. The sequence continues at coordinate 3,406 of NZ_VDFY01000257.1, forward strand.
ATCCGGCGGGTCCAGCCGCACGGGTCGGGCAGCCGGCCGTACTGAATTCCGAGCAGACGCCCGCGCAACGCCGCCCCCATCGGGCCGGGCGCGGTGACGGGAAAATCGCCGGCGGCCGTACGGAGCATGCCAATCTGGGCCACCGTTGCGGCGGTGCCGCAGGCAAACACCTCACGCAGCTTTCCCGAGGCCGCATCCGCCTGCCACTCGGCCAGGGCGATCGGCCGCTCGACGACGTCCAGACCAGCATCACGCGCGAGCCAGATGATCGAGTCCCGGGTCACCCCGGGCAGGATCGTGCCGGTCAATGTCGGTGTGACGAGGTGGCCTTCGTAGCCGAAGAACAGGTTCATGCCAGCCATCTCCTCCACGAACTGGTGGTGCCCGGAGTCGAGGAAGACCACCTGGTCGCACCCGGCCCGCGCGGCTTCAGCCTGGGCAAGGTGGGCGCCGGCATAGTTACCGCCGCACTTCGCGGCTCCGGTGCCTCCAGCACCTGCCCGGCTGTAGGTCTCTGAGGCCCAGACCGTCAGAGGCTTTGATCCGGGCGAGACAGGGCCTACGGGGGTAGCGATCACCGCGAACAGGTACTCCCTGGCCGGGCGCACGCCCAGGAACGCTTCGGTCGCCACGAGATAGGGCCGTAGGTAGAGACTGGTCTCCACCCCGCCCGGTAGCCACCCGCGGTCGACCTCGAGCAGTTCGGCGATGGCCCGTAGGAACAGGCCGGCCGGCACGACGGGCATCGAGAGCCGGCGGGCGGACTCCTGGAATCGGCGGGCATGGGCTTCGGGACGGAAGAGCAGGCAGTCCCCGTCCGCGCTCCGGTAGGCCTTCAACCCCTCGAATATCTCCTGGCCGTAGTGCAGGACCGCAGCGGCCGGCGACATCGGAATGGGGCCGAATGGTTCCACACGGGCGTCGTGCCAACCCTTCTGCTCGTGATAACGGACCGTCACCATGTGATCGGTGAACACCGTGCCGAACGCCGGCGGGGCAGCAGTCACCGCCGGCTCCGTGGACACCGTGACAAGGTGGCGATCGAATCGGGCGAGGCTTTCGTCGACTGTCATGTTCGCCTCCGAGCGCCGGAATGAGATTTCGACCTTACCGGCGGCCGACGACAAATTTTCCGGCCGGAAAGCCGCCAGCACCGGGAGCCGTCCGAGGTTAACTTTCCCTAGACGGTCGCAGTACCGCACCGATTCTTCCTTGGGGTTCATATGCATGTTGGCGTGATGATTCTGCCCGAGAAACGATGGAGCGAATCCGTTGCCCGGTGGCACGGGGCCGAGAGCCTGAATTTCGACTCCGCATGGACCTACGACCATCTGTGGTGGCGCAGTCTTCGGGACCAGGCCTGGTTCTCAGCTCTGCCGCTGCTGTCCGCCGTCGCGGCCACGACGAGTCGCATCCGGATCGGAACGCTGGTGACGTCACCGAACTTCCGGCACCCTGTGGTGACCGCCAAGGACGCCATGACCATCGACGACATCTCCGGAGGACGCTTCACGCTGGGCGTCGGCGCGGGCTCGACGGGAGCCGGCGACGCGAGCGTGGTCGGTGGCCCGAGCCTTTCGGCAGCCGACCGTACGGCACGATTCGGCGAGTTCGTGCAGCTCGTCGACGAGTTGCTGCGCAGAGAGGTCACCACCTACGAGGGGCGTTTCTTCTCAGCGGTGCAGGCGCGCATGATCCCCGGTTGCGTCCAATCCCCCCGGCTGCCAATCGCCGTCGCCGCGACCGGGCCCCGCGGGTTCGACCTGGCCGCGCGCCACGCGGACGCCTGGGTGTCCAGTGGCCCCGCTGACTTCTCCCGGTCGTACACGCCGGACGAGTTCTACGCCGCTGTCGTCGCGCAACTCGATGGCCTCGACCGCGCCTGCGACCGCGCCGGGCGGGACCCGGCCTCCGTCGAACGCATCCTGGTCACTACGGACATGACCGGCGAGGTGCTGCGCTCGACCGAGCACTTCGTAGCCGTGGCGGAACGGTACGCGAAGATCGGAATCCACCATCTCGTCGTGCACTGGCCGCGCGAGAACGGCGTCTTCGCCGGTCGGGTGGATGTACTTGAGGGCATCTCGCGCGACGCATTGCCGCATGTCCACCGCCTGTGACATCGTCTCGCCGGCGGGACGGGTGATACGCGCCATCGCCAGCCGGTCCTCCGGCCGTCAGGTCGCCCCGCGACGACCCAGCGGCGCGCAACAGCAGCGGCACGACCAGGCGGCCGCCGGCACGCCTGGTCGGTCGGGTTGCCCCGCAATCCCGCCACACTGACATCAGTGAATTCCTTCCGTCAGCACGCGCGACGACAGGAGACCCGCCATGCCGACCTGGAAAGTGACGCAGAAGGCCCTCGTGCGACTTGTCACCTGGATACAGCGGCCGCGCCGACAGCCGAGCGACAGCCCGATCGATTCGGAGTCACTCGCCGCCATCGTCCACCAGGAGGTCTCCCGCCTCGGGCCGGGTGGCTGGTGAACCGGGGCCGCTCCCGGTGAGCAGCACACCCAGGCAGTACGACCCCGGCTGGGCCACCCGAGTGACGAAGTGGTGCACCGTTCCCGCCGGTATGAAGAAGGTCGCCGGAGAGGTGAGCACGTAGTGCTTGTCGTCCGCGACGACGTCGATAACGGCGCCGCCCGGCGTCGGGGACATGAGCAGGTAGATCTCGGGCACCTCGTGCGTGTGCGGCGCGGCCACCGGTTTTCCCACCAGCTCGCTGATCTCCCCGCCGGCCACCTCGAGCGGCAGCCCGCCAAACATGTCGGCAGTCAGATAGAACGGTGTGGGCGAGTGGTGGCCGGGGATCTGCCGGAAGAGGGGAAGATCCTCCCGGGCGGCCGGAACCGAGTTGGACTGCGTTTCGGCGCTGATGGGCATGCTGCTCCTTTGACTCACGCTGGCGGGTGACGGGCGAGGATCACGCCGGAGTCAACCGGACGATGAAGCTGAACGCGGGCAGATCGATGAGCCGCTGGTCGGCGCGGGTCCAGCCGCTCTCCTCCAGGACCGAGGTCCACTCCTCGAAGGTGGGTAGGTACTGATCCATGACGGCGTGCACGGTCTCGAACCCGACGGTGAACATCGGCATCTCCGAACCCCGCACCTGGGTCGAACGGCACGTGTCACCGAGGATCAGGTTGCGCGCGTTGGGAAAGACCTCACGGAGCCGACGTAACGTTCTCACGCAGTTGTCGCGTGGCCAGAAGTCGTGGCCCATCAGGAAGCAGGTCACCAGGTCGATGTCCTCGTACTCCGGTCGCGGGGACATGCTCAGGACGTCGTCCCGGATCAGGGTGATCCGGTCTTCCAGTTCCGCCTCGGCAACCGCCTCCTTGGACACCGCCAGGGCACCGTGCGCGATGTCGATGCCCACCGCCCGGATCGACGGCCGCTGCTGGGCCAGCATGATGATCCGGTCGGAGCTGCCACATCCCAGGTCGGCGACCGTCCCGAACGGCAGGCCGTCGATCAGCTCGCGCAGCGGCGGGTCGAAGAACGTCTGCGCGATGGAACGGCAGGCCACGCTGATGGCTCGGGAGTCGCGGTGCATGACCCGGTCGGCGCGTGGCTCGTTCAGCGTCAGGTCGGTGAGGTCGGTGAACAGTTCACCGCAACCCCGCGTGAGCCAGTAGAAAAATCCCCTGTTCTTGAACGCCTCGTCGAACCCTGGTCCTCGGGCGGCCGTGGTCCGCTCCGCGTCCATCACGACGATCTCGCGGCTGGCAAGGGCCGCCAGGATGGCGCGGAGGCTGCCGAGGTGCGCGTTCGAGCGGGTGGCGAAGTGCCGAACGTCCATGCTGTCGCTGTGGGCAAGCTCGTCGAGCAACCCCAGGTCCCACGCCGCACTCAGGGCGGCCGCGGCGACCGCGCCGTTGAAGGTGTCGGCGCAATATCGGGCATCGCGGGACATGTACGGGGAGAGAGCGGTCATAGGGAACCTCTTCCTAGAAGAACCAATGGCTACGACGCCGCAGGATGCTGCGGCTCCTCCGGGACCAGCGCACCGACGAAGCGCACAATCTCCAGCAGCGTGTCGGTGAACTCCTGCTTACGCCCCATCAGCTCACCGATCTGCAGGCTCGGCGGTTCCTCGTGCCGGCTGGACGCGAAGGACGGATACAGGCCGTTGACCATGACGTCCAGGACGATCGCGTGCAGCCGTCGCACCAGTTGGATGACAACCTGCTCGTAGGACACGACTGTCCGGCTGGTGAGGAAGATTCCGTCGTACAGCCACAGCAGCGTGTCGCGGTGCATCCGCCAGCGTCCACCTGCGGGCTTCGGACCCTGCAGCAGCGAGACGCCCGAGGGTACGACCTTGTCAGCGATGCCCTGATGGACAATCTCGTTGAGCTCGCACTCGCGGCGCAGGGCGTCCGCCTCGACCCCGCTGCCGAAGCTGACCTTGCCGCGGACGAGCTGCCGGACGGGCAGGTAGTCCCGCGCCCACGCACCACTGAGGTTCACGTGCTGACGGGCCATCGGCCCCCGGATCACCCGGTTGTAGATCTCCCGGGTCGGGGAGCTGCTGTAGATGAGCATCAGCGTGTACCCGCAGACGAGCAGTCGCGCCTGCGCCGCGAGCTTCTCGGCGTAGCTGGCGGGTGCCTCGGCGTCGTCCAGGATGGCGGCGAGCACCTGCCAGAGCAGGAACGTCGCCTGGTGTCCGGTGATCCATCGGAACCAGAACATGCGGTCGATCTCGTCGTCACCGACGGGCCGCAGATCACGCAACGCGGCCGGCGACAGGTTGCGGAGACGGTCGTGGCAGACCGCGATGCTCGCGCGGTCGAACGATGTCGTCCGAGGCAGCCACCGGGCGGGAAGCGCGAGAGGTTCGAGGCCGTACGCGTGGCCGCCGTACTCCCACAGATCCTCTTGAGGTAGCTGTGTGACGAGGGCCGGCGAACTATGCATCACCATCGGCGCCGTCCGGCAGGTAGGTGAACTCGTACTCGAGTCCGTTGACGTCGTACGCGTAGAAGCTCTGCATCCCGTCCGCGTCGATGTCGATCTCGCTGGCCAGCTCCTGACGGGCGAACGTGTAGCGCCCGGACTCGTAGAGGGAGAACCAGTGCCGGTGCCAGCGACGCAGCTCCTCCTCGGTGGCAACCCGAAGACACACGTGTTGGAACTGGTTGGCATCTGCCGCGGGCGGCCCGGCGGAGTCGATGTCGCGGGTGAACAGGTGCAACCGGATGTCCGCGACGGCCACTTCGACGAGGTGGGACAGGCCGGGCAGCCGGCGCTGGCTGAGCGCGGAGAAGCCCTGGTTCATTTCCCACGACACCGCGCAGCCCAGGAAGTCCTCGTACCAGGCGATCGAGTTGGCCAGGTCGGCGGTCTGCACACCGATGTGGTTGATGGCGCCGGTCAGCGGTGCGGGCGGCGTTGCCGTCGCGCCTGTCACGGCAGCATCCTGTCTGGTCGAGGTCAAGACTGTCTCCTTTGGCTTGGGCACTCCGTCGTCGGCGCCGCCGTCACCTCACCGGCTGACGGCATACGCCTGGCGCCCGCGAGGGCTCGCGCTGGCAAAGACGAACCCGTTGTCCGGACGGAGGCCGGTGGCGCAGACCTTGCCGAGTGACTTCTCGGCGACCAGCTGGACTTCGTGGTTGCGGCGTTGCAACTCGGCGACGACCTCGGGCGGGCAGTCGCCCTCGACAGTCAGCCGGCGGGGGTACGACTCGCGCGGGGTGAACGAGGCCGGGATGGCATCGGAATGAAAGGCGAGCGTCTCCGTGGCGCTCTGACTGTCCAGGCCGAAGTCGAGGACACCCAGCAGGAACAACAATGTCCACTGGTCCTGGCGATCTCCGCCAGGAGTCCCGAAGGACACGTACGACCTGCCCTCTCGAAGGACGACGGTGGGACTCAGGGTGGTCCTGGGTCGCCGGCCCGGCGCCACGCTGTTGGGGTGCCCGTCAACCAGCCACATGGTCTGGCCGCGAGTGCCGAGCGGGAAGCCCAGCTCGGCGATCGCCGGCGAGCTCTTCAGCCAGCCTCCACTGGGCGTCGCGGCCACGGTGTTGCCCGCCCGATCGGTGACTGTCACGGTGCAGGTGTCCCCGCGGGCGGCGGTCCTGGGCAGGATCGTCGGTAGGCCGTTGCCGAGCTGGCCTATCCAGTCTTCCGCGTCAGGCTGCAGGTCGGGCGGTCCCGGCGTCGGCATCCAGGGTTCGCGTCCATCCGGTGAACCCGGGCGCAGCGCCTCCGATGCCTCCTTGTTGACCAGTTCCCGGCGCGCATGGTTGTAGTCGTCGCCGAGCAGTGTCTGGAGGGGGACGTCGGACTGCAGCGGGTCGCCGTACCAGGCTTCACGGTCGGCGAACGCGAGCTTCGCGCACTCGACGACGGTGTGGATGTACTCAGCGCTGCCCAGTCCCATTCCGGTGACGTCGAAACCCTTCAGCAGCGCGAGCTGCTGCAGAAAGACGGGCCCCTGGGACCAGGGTCCGGGTTTGTGGACGGAGTGGCCCCGGTAGTCGATGCCGGCCGCCGGCTCCACCTGCGGCTGCCAGTCCGCCAGATCCTGGCCGGTCAGGAAGCCCCGGTGGCGGCGACCCGTCGCATCGATGGCCTCTGTCCGGGCCACGAAGGTGTCGATGGCCTCAGCGACGAAGCCCTGGTAGAAGGCCTCGTGGGCCGCCTCGATCTGCGACTCACGAGACGGCGACGCCGCCTCGGCGATCTCGACGATCCGCCGGTAGGTCCGGGCGAGCGCGGGGTTGCGGAAGCGTGACCCCGCGGTCGGCGCCCTTTCACCGGAGAGGTAGGTGCTCGCCGAACCCGTCCATTCGGTGAGGAACAGCGGGGCCAGCGTGCCGATCGCGTTGGCGGTCTCGGCCAGCAACGGAAAGCCGCGTTCGGCGTAGCCGATGGCGTAGCTGAGCACGTCGGCCAGGCGCATCGTCCCGAACTCGGCCAGCAACCGCATCCAGCCGCCGAACGCGCCGGGCACCGTGGCGGGCAGCAACCCCGAGCCCGGGACCTGCCCGAGCCCCAGCGCCAGAAAGCGGTCGAGCGTCGCCGCGGCGGGCACCGGCCCTTGGCCGCAGATCGCGGTGGTCTCGCCGGTCACGGCCGAATGCAGCACGATCGACAGATCGCCGCCGGGCCCGTTGTAGTGCGGCTCCACCACCTGAAGGACGAAACCGGCTGCCACCGCGGCGTCGAATGCGTTTCCACCGCGTTCCAGCACCGCCATTCCCACGGCCGACGCCGCAGGATGCGTCGAGGAAACCGCACCAAGATCGCCTAACAACTCGGGTCGGGACGGAAACAACCTGTCACCACCATCTGTCGTCACCGGGGAGGACCGCCGGACGATGCCACCGCCGCGACTTTCGACCGACCGCCTCGTGTCGTCCGCCGCACAGCAAGCGGTCTATGTCAGCTCCACCAGCGGCACGAGAATCATAAGACACCGGTCGATGAGGAATTCCCCTCCGAACACGCCGACTCCGGCGCCGCCCGCCGCAGTCAATCGTCTCGCTGGCGAGACATAGCGAGCCGCCACTTGTGGCTCCTCCTGAGCAGCGCGGGAGCTTACCTGGCGAGCCAACATTTTCTCGCCCGCGCATATTGTCGACTCGTTCGTCCGACAACCGTCACCAACCGCAGTGCACAATTACTATCTGCCGGGGTGCATTATGGACGACTACAAGGGGCAACGCCATGGCCGACAATTCAATCCAGGTGGTGGAGTTCCGCGAAGCGGAGCAACTGCGAGCGTGGCAGGATTTTCACCTGTCGACGATGCCGCAACTGATCAGCTCTATGCACTTATGCCAGGCGGTCTTCGCCATGCTGGACACGGGCCTGCTCGACCGGCTTCACAATGGTCAGCATCGACCGGAGGACGGCCTGCTCGACGACCTCGACGAGCGGATGGGCCCAGGGTTCCTCCGGTACCTGGTCATCCGAGGCGTGCTGGAGGAGCGGCCGGGCGGTGTGTTCCTGACCCGCCTGGGAGAGTTGCTGACGTCGGACGTGTCGCTCGCCCGGCTCGGCATCTACGTCGGCGCGTACGGTCCGGTCACCAGCCGCATGAGCGATCTGCTCGCCGGCCGGGTGACCTACGGCAAGGACGTCGACCGCAACGGCGGCCCGTTGGGCGAGCACTGCGCCAAACTCTTCGCCATCTTCCACACGCCCGTGGTGCTGGCGGCCATGCGCGGTCGGGGCGTCTCTCGCATCCTCGACGTCGGCTGCGGCGGCGGGCAGTTGCTCGTTGACGCCTGTCTGCGGGACGAGGACCTCACGGGCGTGGGTCTCGACATTTCGCCGGAGGCCGTCGAGGTTGCCCGGGAACTGGCCCGGCGGGCGGGGGTGGACAGCCGGGTCGAGTTCGCCGTGGCCGACGGGTTCGCGCCGGAGACCTGGCCGGACTCAGCGTTCACGGCGGACGGGCTGTGCTCGGTCAGCGCGCTGCACGAGCACTTCCGCGACGGCGAACAGGCCGTCGTCGACATCCTCGACACCTATGCGACGGTCCTGCCTGAGCAGAAGATCCTGCTGGTCGGCGAGCCTGAGATGCTGTATGTGGACAGCGAGAACCACGACGACTTCTTCCTCGTGCACCTGCTGTCCGGGCAGGGACTCCCCCGGGACAGATCCGCCTGGCTCTCGGTCTTCGAGAAGACCCGGTTGCAGTGCCGGCGCATCTACAGCCGCCCGGGAGCCGGCCCGAGGATCTGCTTCTACGACCTCGCACCACGCCTGCCATAAGCCGCCGGGGCAGGGCATCGGCCCCCGGCCGGCCTACGTGACCGGTCGGGGCCGACGCCTCGTCACGTGACCTGCGGGTCCGCTGCGCGCAGGCCACGGCTGGTCATGCCACGGAATCCGACGGCGTCGTCACCGCGCGGTCCAGCACGCGGGCCATCCACTCCGCCAGAGTGCAGTTGTGTTGGGCGGCGGCAGTCTCCCAGCGCTCCATCCGTTCGGGGCTGATCTGCAGCTGGAGGCGAACGCTCTCCGCCTCCGACTCGTGGTGGTTCTCCACACTTGCCCGCAACTGCTTGCGCAGCTCGTTACGAGACCAGTGCATGCGCTGGGCGAAGTCGAGCCAGTGGTCCTGTTCCTCCTCCGGCAACGCGGCGACCTCCATGTGGTGCTGGAAGGTCAGCGCCGGCCTCCGACGAGAAGGCGCGAAGCACCTGGCGACCCAGGCGTAGTTGCGCAGCGTCTGGTAGTCGAGTCGGGTCTCGGCCATCGCCCGCTTGTAGCGGTCCCGGTACTTCTCCTGGCCGAACACCAGCCAGTCGCCGATCCACCACGAGGACGAGTCTGACAGCCGCAGAATTTGGCTGCCGATCTGACACCACGTCTCGAGCGGAAGTGCGTCGGGCAGGTCGAGGCGGGTTCGTCTGGTGGATGTCGCGAGGTCGATAGCCGCCGGCAACTGGTCGTCGGATGCGGGCAGGCGCTCGGCCCCGACCTGCTGCGGAGGAGCTGCCGCCGGTCGACGGTCCACCCGCCGCACCGTCCGCCCACCGACGTCGTCTCGATACCTCATTCCGTCGCGTACCGTCATCAGCCAGCACCAATCCCCGTAGGTATAGAAACGGGGCGAAGACCGCAGCTCACTGAACAAAGCCGACCCTGCCGGTGGCCGAAGAGACCAGAGGACGTGCGTTGGAAAGGACAGGGCCACCACCACCGGACGTCCGATGACAGAGGCCGCCAGCGTCGATCGACGTCACGGCCGATCAGGGCGCTGCCAGCTCCGTTCCCAGGCAACACAAACCCCCGTGCGTGCATCGCCTTCAACCTCGGAGGGTGATCTCCACCCCTGGTTTACGGGAGAAACGTAACAGCGGCATCGGTCAGGGGCACGCCGATCCACTGCGGAGTATCGGCTTCCTTCCATATCCGCCCCCCCAGCCGCGCAGAAGGATGCCCTAGAAGCCCGTATTGTGCTTACTGTCACGATGACGCCCCACCGGGCAGGCCGGGCTGGTCGAGTTGGAGGGCGACCATCGGTTCCTGGACGACGATCCGCCAAGGGAAAACCGGGCGACCCGGCACCCCCGGATCCCCGTAGCGCGGCGGTCAACCCGAGGTCCAGGGGGCCATCAACGCGCTCAGCTTGCTGTTCCTACCCCCCAGCACTGGATCGTCCGCTCGGGCACCCTCTGGCCCCGACCCGACTCGCGGTCCCGGCTCAACTGCGTCCCAGACCCACAACGACCGGCGGTCGACGGCTTCCCGGCCTCGGACGACCCGCTCATCTCGGCCGGTTGGGCGAAACCCCGAGGGGCGCACCGCCAGGGTGCACCCTCAGGAAGACCCGGGATCTGTGCACGTCGACGCCAGAGCGCAGCGCAGGCAGCACGCCTCCTTCACTGCGGCGAGATCGATTCTGGGTCCGCAGCTCGCCGAGGCACAGGGCGAGACGGGGAGCCGGCCGGATCGTCGCCAGCCGCCCGGCGCAGGGTACGGTCACAGGCCGCCAGGTGCGCGCCCAGCGCGACCTCCGGGCTAACCCAGGCCGACTCCAACAGCAGTGCCCGGCGTATGCCGACGTCGGTCAGGGCGCTCTTGTACCAGCCGTCCAGAACCGCGCGCTCGGCGGCGGCCAGGTCCTCGGCGACCTCGTCGACCAGTCCGACCGCCACCGCCTCGCGTGCGTGCACGGCCGTCCGGAACAACACCATGGGACGGGCGGCGGCCACGCCGAGCTGCTGACCCAGCCGATGGATCGCCATGGACGGCCACGCCGCGGCGTCGTCGCCGTCCAGCTGAAAGACGAAATCCGCGGCGACCACGCGGTGGTCGGCGACGAGGAGCGCCTCGGCCGCCGGGCCGGTGCAGACGCCGTCTGCCACGGCGAGTACCGGCACGCCCAGCCGCTCGATCCGGCGGAGCAGCCGCTCCCAGCGGTTCACCGAGCGGATGTTCGACCAGGACGGACTGTCGGCCAGGTGTGCAGGTGCCCCGACGATCCGCAGGACCAGCGCGACCTGGGCACCGCTGGTCTCGATCTCGGCACAGGCGGCCGTCAGCGCGGCGATCAGCTCCGTCGTCGCCGGCTGACCGCTGGCTACCGTCACACGAATCTCCGGCACGATGTCCTCCCCGCTCCGCCGTCCGGTTGGTTCGTCCGCCGCTTTGTGCACCGTGGCGCTCATCGGCGATCGCGGATGAACTGGCAAAGCCGGTCCACCCCCGTCACGATCTCCGGTGCGGTGAGATTGCTGCAGGACAGCCGGATCCGGTTGTCGTCCGGCGCGGCGAGATAGAAGTTCCCCATCGGGGTGTAAAGGACGCCGTACTCGCGGGCACAGACCTCGACCAACTCCTGCCCTGCCGGAAACGGCAGTCGGATGGTCACGAAAAAACCGCCGTCGGGTGCCCGCCAGCTCACGTCGGCGGGCAGGTTCCCGGCCAACTCGGCCACCAGGACCGCTAGGTTGGCCCGGTAGTGCGCGGCCTGCTCCCGGCTCCGCAGGGCCTCGCCGGCAAGCAGCATCCCGCCGACGATCGCCTGTGCGACCGGAGACGTGTTCACCGTGATCATGCTCTTGATCCCGGTGAGGCGGTCCGCCAGCAGCCCGACGGAACCGCTCGCGGTCAGGACACGCTGGTCTGCTACCGCATAACCGACGCGTACGCCCGGAGCGCACACCTTGGACATGGTGCCCAGGTAGACCACCCGCTGTCGGGTGTCCAGCGCCTTCAGCACCGGCAGCGCGTCGTCGCCCGAGGTGAAGCCGTACGGGTTGTCCTCAAGCAGGAGCAGATCCTCCTGTTCCGCGACCGCCAGCAGCCGGTGGCGGGCGGCGAGTGAGAGGCGGCTGCCCGACGGGTTGGCGAAGTCGGGCACGAGGTAGAGGGCACGGGGCCGCCGCCCTGAGCGACGTACGGCAGCGCAGGCTGCGGCAACGTCGGTGGCCTCCACGCCGTCTTCGGCCTCGGGCACGCCGACCACGTCGATGCCCAGCACGCTTGCCGCACCGGCCAGGCCGACGTAGCAGGGGTCGACCGCGAGCAGCACGTCGGTCGGCGCGGCCATGATCGCCCGGAGCGTGACGAACAGCGCCTCCTGGCAGCCGACCGTCACGACGATCGCCTCCGGCGGGACCTGGATGCCCTCCTCCGCCGCGAGCGCGCCGGCGATCAGATCGTTGATCTCGCCGGCCGCCGGCCCGTAGCGCAGCAGCGTCGCCACCGGCACACCACGGTGGTCCAGATAGCGCTGCAGGCACGCGGCCACGTCCACGTCGGTCAGGAAGGGAGCGTACGGAGCGCCAGGCGCGAACGAGATCGCGTCCGGAAAACGAGTCGTGATCTCGTTGAGGAAGTTCATCGCCGTGAGGACCGGATCGCTCACCGACGGGTGCAGGTCGTCCACCTTCAAGACCGTCATGTCGACGCCTCGTTCCGCTTGATCCAGTGTCGTTCGATCGTGTCGAGGACGTCGTCGTGATAGAGCCGCTGCGCCTGTTCGATCGAGAACGCAGCCAGGTAGTCGCGGAAGCGGTCCAGGGGTTCCTCACTCAGGTGGAGCATCCGGCGGTTGGCCACCACCGCGCTGCTCTGGAGGCCGTCGACCGCCCGGTCGACGGCCTGATCGATCGCCTCGGCCGGAACGACCTGATCGCAGATCTGCCGAGCGACGTCCTCCGCCGCGTCGATGCGCCGGCCGCCGAGAAGGACCTGGCGCGCGGCGCGCGGGCCGAGTCGCCTGCTGAGCCGGAGATTGGCCACCCCGGGGACGATCCCTTCGCGTACCGCCGGAAGGCTGAAGTAGACGCCCTCGTCCGCGATGACGTGGTCGACGACGAGCAGCATCTGCATGCCCCCGCCGATCGCGAACCCGTCGACGACCGCGATCCACGGCTTCTCCCGCCGGCCGCCGAGGTCACCCAGGCCGGCCGGGGAGCCGGTCTCGATCCCCCGCATGATCTTGTTGAGCGGGCCGAGCTCCCGGCGAAGCAGGAAGTCGGCGAACGAGATCTTTCCCTCGTACAGATGAGTCAGGTTGATGCCGGCGCAGAAGATCCGGCGACCGCGGTGCTTGGGATGGGAGACCACACCGCCACGCAGGACGCCGACCGCGATCCGATCGTCGAGCAGCGCGAGATCGACAGCGGTCTCCAGATCGGCGACCAGGCTGTCGTCCTCGGCGTTGAGGACCGCACCGTTTGCCAGCGTCACATGCGCGGCGGGCCCATGACGCTCGATGGTGACGGTCCCGAGATCGAGGCGATCGGCGCCGCGAAATTCGGACAGCAGACGCTCCGCCGTCACGGTCGGGCGCAGCATGTCGGTGATCACCGCCGTGCCCGCACGCGTCGAGCGCAGCAACCCCCAGGCGAAGATGCCCTGGTCGACCTCCCAGCCTTCCTTCGCGCGCTGCGGCGCGGAGCGCTCCGCCGCGAGGGCTGCCCGGTCCGGAACGAGTCCGGGGAACCGTACCGCTGCGGCGTCGAGCAGGGCATCCAGCCGCATCGGCAGCCGTCCGTCCTCAGTGAGAGTCGCGTGCACGTCGTCGCCGTGGTCGCGCATGAAGGCGGCCCGTACGGCTCGACAGCGTTCATGGACGGCGGCCGCAACCGCTCGCTGCGGATCGGACCGCCGCGCGACCGGAGGCAGCGCGGCCAGCTCAGCGATCCCGGCGGCGAGCGGACCACTAACGTCCGCCCACGCCACTTCGACGGCCCCCGAGTGAGCTACCACGTCAGCAACGCCGACTCGATCGTCGACCCGGGACCCATGGTCATCATGACCGCCCGGTCGCCCGGCCGGGCGGCGCCCTCGTCGACCAGGTTCTGGTACGCGAACAGGAACGACGAGCTCGACACGTTGCCATAGGAGCGGAGCACCTCGGTGGTGTGCCGCAGGTCGTGGTGGGTCAGCTCGAGGTTGACCCGGACGGCGTCGATGACCTTCTTGCCGCCTGGATGCACGATCCAATGTGCTATGTCGCTGCGGCCCAGCGCGGCCCGGGACAGCAGCGCGTCGACCACCCGCTCGGCATGCGCGCCCACCACGTACGGAACGTCGGGGTCGAGGAAGAAGCTGAACTTGCCGTGCCGCTCGTCCCAGTCGTACCGCATGGCGTCCATGGCGGAGGTGATGATGTGCCGCGCGTAGCCCGTGACGGCCGGAACGGTGTCGTTGTCGGAGCAGCGCACTGCAACTGCGGCGGCACCATCGCCGAAGAGGCTGTTGACCACGGCGGAACGCATCTCACCGTCGAAGACATAGGCGGCCGAGCACACCTCGACGCAGATCATCACGGCCAGGCCGCCGGGGTTGGCCCGCGCCCAGTTCGTCACCGGGTTCAAGCCGTTCAGGCCTGCGTTGCACCCCATGCCGACCACGTCCAGCCGGCCGCAGTCCGGCCGCATGCCGACGTCTCGGACCAGCAGGGCGCTGAGGCCCGGCGTCAACCAACCGGTCGACGTGACACAGCAGAGGAGATCCACGTCAGACGGAGCGGCGTTGATCGGAGCCAGGCAACGATGGAGCGCCTCGGCCGCGAGGCGGACGCCCTCGACCCGATGCTTCGCGAGCAGTTCGGACTGGCTCTCGACACTCGGCCGCTCCCCCGCTTCCCGCAGCGGCAGGGACAAGAAGCGCTGGTCGATATGACTGTTCAGAAATACCGATCGAATGCCTTGATCGGTGATCCGATAATGGTCGAGAACTTCCATCTGGGTGTATCCGGTTGGCGGCGTCGCGGTACCGACGGACACGATTCTCGGTTCGACGAACCGATGGGAATATGATTTCTCCAGGGGCTTGTGGTCCATACCCATACCACCCCCTACAGTCGACTGTCCCCGACGCGACGCGACGCTCCTGCGCGGCCAGGAATGAACGAAGAGCGCCGACATCAACCGATGGTACGGCCGCACGAACAACATAGACCTTCTCGAGGCGGGCTAGTGTCGGACAATGAACGAATCGACCGTGCACCTCGAGAAATCACACCACGTCGCCCGAATAACGTTGAGCCGCCCGCACGTCCTCAACGCCTTGGATCTCGCCACCCATGCCCGACTCGCGGAAATCTGGGACGAGGTGGAAAGCGACGACGAGGTATGGGCCGCGGTGCTCACCGGCGCCGGCGACCGAGCCTTCTCGTCCGGTCAGGATCTCACCGAGCTCGGCAGGCGGTTGCGCGGCGGACCCGTCCGTTCGTCGATCGGCAGCCACGGGATGCCCGGCCATCCCCGGCTCACCGAACGCTTCCGCATGTCGAAGCCGATCGTGGCACGGGTCAACGGCCTCGCCCTCGGCGGTGGCTTCGAGCTGGTGCTCGCCTGCGACGTCGTGGTCGCCGCGGAGCACGCGTACTTCGGGCTGCCGGAGGCTCGGCTGGGGCTGGTCGCGGGCGCCGGCGGGGTGTTCCGGCTGACCCGCCAGGCGCCGTTCCGTGCGGCCCTGGGGCATGTGCTTACCGGTCGGCGGATCAGCGCCGCCCAGGCCCTCGCCTACGGTCTGGTGAACGACGTGGTGCCGGCCACGGAGCTGGACGACTGTGTGGACGAATGGGTCGCCGACATCCTGCGCTGCGCCCCGCTCGCCGTCCGAGCGGCGAAGGAGATGGCGTACGCTTCGGCTGCCCGGCCGCTGGCGGAGGCGTTCGCCGCCCGCTACGACTGGGAGGACAGGCGGATGGCGAGCGCGGACGCGGTCGAGGGTCCAACGGCCTTCCTGGAGCGGCGACAGCCCGTGTGGCAGGGGCGCTGACGGCGGGCGTCTCGCCAGCGAGACGAACCGGAATGGATCTGCGGCGGCCCGGCGGTAGACACGGGGAAGCGGTCGGCTGGTTTCACGCGACGCCCACGATAGCGTGAGGGGCCCGACGAACCATCCATTTCGATCGCTGGAGAGCCGTGCCTAGAAACCTCAGCGTCCTGCGTGACCGAACCGTCGCCACTCTGCTCGCCGCGCGGTCGATCTCGCTGCTCGGCAATGCCATCGCACCGGTGGCGCTGGCATTCGCCGTGCTCGCCATGCCGGGCGGGTCGGCCACGGATCTCGGCCTGATTCTCGCCGCCCGCACGGTGACGCAGGTAGCCTTCGTCCTCCTCGGCGGCGTGCTCGCAGACCGTCTACCCAAGTACCGCGTGATGGTCGGGTCCGACATCGCCGCCGCGATCATGCAGGCGGGGGTCGCTTCGCTGGTCATCCTGGGACACGCCAACCTTCCCGCGCTGGCCGTGCTGGCCGCCCTGAATGGCGCTGCCGCCGCGGTATTCGAACCCGCGTCCCGGTCGATCATGCCACAGCTGGTCCCTGCCGACGCACTGCAGTCGGCCAACGCGCTGCTCAAGTTCTCGATGCGCGGTGGAAGCATCATCGGCGCCGCGCTCGCGGGCCTGTTGGTCGCCGCGTTCGGGCCCGGGCCGGCCCTCGCCGTGGACGCGGGCACGTTCCTGGTCTCCGCGCTGGTGCTGATGTCCATCAGGGCACCCCGTCACACCGCGCCGAGCGCTCCGGGCCGGACCATGCTCGCGCAACTGATCGAAGGATGGCGCGAGTTCACCGCCCGACAGTGGGTCTGGGCGATGGTCGGGCAGCTCGCCTTCGTCAACATCCTGCTCGCCGGCAGCTTCTACGTGCTCGGCCCGGTGGTGGCCGAGCAGTCACTTGGGGGCGCGCCGGCATGGAGTGCCATCCTCACCGCCCAGGCCGTCGGCTTCGTGGCCGGCACCTTCGTCGCGATGCGCATCCGCCCGCGCTACCCGCTGCGGGTGGCGGCGCTGATGACCGCCTGCTTCTCGCTCTCGCTGTTCCTGCTGGCCGGCCCCGCACCGCTGGTGCTGATCGCGGCGGCCGCCTTCGTGGCGGCCATCTGCATCGACGTCTTCGAGGTCACCATCGACACGACACTTCAGCAGCACATCCCCAAGGAGTCGCTGTCACGGGTGATGTCCTACGAGGCGCTCGGCTCGTTCGCGTTCGTACCGCTCGGCATGGCGGCGGCCGGTCCGGTGGCCGAGGCCGTCGGCGTGGGACCCACGCTCGCCGTCGCGGGCGCGCTGATCGTGCTGTCCGCCTTCGCCATCCTGCTGCTGCCCTCGGTCCGCAACATCCGGTCCGTCCCGACCTCCGACCGGGCCGAAGGCTCCCCGGAACCGACGGTCAGCAACGAGACGACCCTCGCTCCCGATCCGGCCGCCTCTCCGGACGACGTCCCGGCGGCGCGCGACGCCGAACTGCGGGAGAGCAGATGAGCGCTGGTTCGACGTCGCGATGGCTGCTGCGCCGGCCGGTGCCGGAGTCTCGCGGCCGGATCTTCTGCTTTCCGTACTCGGGCATCGGCGCGTCCATGTTCAACAAGTGGCCGCGCTCGATCGACGGCGTCGAGGTGTGCCCCATTCAGTTTCCGGCCCGGGAAAACCGGATCCGAGAGCCGCACTACGAGACGTACGAGCGGCTGGTCGAGGAGTTGGTCGAGGCCCTGCCACCGTACCTGGACCGGCCGTTCATCTTCTTCGGACACTGCGCCGGGGCGTTGCCGGCCTTCGAGACGGCCCGGCTCCTGGCGGATCTGGGCCTGCCCACGCCCGTCCAGGTCGTCGTGTCAGCGCAGGTCGGCCCGCAGCACTGCCCTCGGGACCGGTGGCTGGACCTGAACGAGACGGAGCTTCGCGCGGAACTGGCCGCGTTGACCCGTCGGCGCGGCGGTGAGCCGCACCCGCTGCACCTGGACCTCACCATGGACGTGCTGCGCCGCGACCTGGACGCCAACCGGGTCTACCACCGCGCGGAGGCGGTGACGATTCCGTCCGGCATCGTCGTTCTCCACTGGTCGGACGACGTCGAGGTGCGGGCGGCCGAGTTGACCGGATGGGCCGACTACGCGACAGACGTCTCCTTCACCACGTTGCCGGGCGGCCACTACGAGTTCCTGTCCGGGCCGACGGCGCTGCTCGACCTGCTGGTTGGCGCATTCGGAGCAGTCGCAGCCGCCGAGCGACGAGGTTGACCATGGAGCTCGCCGGGACCATCGATCTGGACCAGGTGAACCTCTTCGACCCGGCGTTCTTCGCAACGAGGGATCCGCACCCGGTCTGGGCCGAGATGCGCCGGCACGCTCCCCTGCACCGTCAGACGCTGCCCGATGGGCGAGCCTTCCGGTCGGTGACCCGATATGCGGACGCGTGCCGGGTGCTGGGGCAATCGGAGGAGTTCACCTCATTGCGCGGCAATCTGCTCAACCAGCTCGGCCGCGACGACCCAGCGGCCGGGCAGATGCTGGTGGCCACGGATCCGCCGTGGCACGGCCACCTCCGCCGTCCCCTCGCGGGCCTGTTCGCCGGACGGGCGGTGGCGCGCACCGAAGACCTTGTGCGCCGGGCGGTCGGTGAGCTGCTCGCGGCCGCAGAGCCGGGCACGCAGTGGGATCTGGCCCACGAGGCCGCCCTGCTCCCGATGGCTGTCGCCGGCCACCTGATGGACATCTCCGCCGAGCACTGGTCCCGGCTGGTCGGCCTGACCAGCATGGCGGCCGCCCCGGACGATCCCGCCTTCCGCACGGTGAACGCGAACGCCACGCTTGCCATCGCGCATCACGAGTTGTTCTCCTTCTTCGCCGGCGAGGCCGACCGGCGCGCCGGCACTGCGGGCGACGACGCGATCCGCCTGCTCATCGGGATGCGGGCCAGCGATCGGCGGCTCACCCGGGAGGAAGTCGCAGTCAACTGCTACAGCCTGCTGCTCGGCGCGAACGCGACCACGCCGCACACCATCTCCGGCACGGTGCTGGCGCTGCTTGCCCGGCCCGAGCAGCTCCGGATGGTTCGCGAGGACCGGAGCCGGATCCCGGCGCTGGTCGAGGAGGGATTGCGCTGGACCTCGGCGGCCAGCAGCTTCCTGCGCCACGCCGTCAAGGACGTCGAGCTCAGCGGCGGATCGGTCGGTGCCGGTGAGGCGGTCGCCGTGTGGATCGGCGCGGCCAACCGGGACGAGGAGGTCTTCTCGACACCGGAGACGTTCGACGTGCGGCGAACCCCCAACCGGCACCTCGCCTTCGGCTACGGACCGCACTACTGCCTGGGCGCCGCGGTCGCCCGACTCACCCTGCGGCTGTTCTTCGAAGAGGCCCTCGACCTCATGCCGTCGTGGGAGGTGGCCGCCGCCGCGCGGCCGCTGGCCTCCAACTTCATCGCTGGCTACAGCAGCGTCCCGCTGCGGACGCGACGTCACCAGGACGCGGTGCGCGGGTCATGACCGGAAGGAACGCGATGCAGGAGCTGACACCAGGGCCGGCGGACGCCGCAGCCATTGTGCGCGAGATATTGGCCGTTCACCTCGCTGAGCCCACCATCGGTCTGGACGACGACTTCTACGCGATGGGCGGTGACTCGCTTATCGCGCTGCGGGTGGTCGCCGACGCGCAGGCGCGGGGCATCGAAGTGACGCTGCGCGACCTTCTCTACAACTCCACGGTGCGCGCGCTGGTGGCCGCACTAGATCTCGAGAACGCGCCGGAAGACACGCCGGCCAAGGGCCCCGACGTCGTCCTGCTGCCCGCCGTCGACCATGCGCTGCTACCAGCCGGAGTGGTAAGCGCGCTGCCCGCGACGAAGCTGCAGGTCGGCATGATCTATCTCAGCGAGCGCAGCGGCGACCGCGAGCTGTATCAGTCGATGACGGGTTGGCTGGTGCCCGCCGCGTTCGACGAGGCGTCCTTCCGTACCGCGCTGCGCCGGCTGATCGAGCGGCACGACGCACTACGCTCCTCGTTCGATTTCGGCGGTCTCTCCGTGCCCGCGCAACTGATCTGGTCCGCCGTGGAGTCTCCGCTCACGATCAGGCGGATGGCCGGCGCGACGCCGGCCGAGCTCACTGCCGCGGCGCACCGCTGGCACCAACACGATCTCGACCTTCCGCTCGACTACGAGCGGGCGCCGCTGTTCCGGTGCCACGTAGCCGTCGGTGGCGACGCGTTCCACGTGACCCTGGTGGTCCACCACGCGATCATCGACGGATGGAGCCTCGGTCAGGTCCTCGTCGACCTGCTGACGCTGTACGCACAGGGCGACCACGCGTCGCTACCGCCAGTGCCCGACGGCGTCGCCGGCCGGTTCCTGGAGTCGGAACTCGCGGCGCTGGCCGACCCGGTCACGGCCACGTTCTGGCGCAACGAGTCCAACGTTCCCCCGCTACTGACCGGCGGTGTCCGGCCTACCGGTGTGGCAAACGCCGACGTCACCATCGAAACAGCGCTGGACACCGCTCTGGTCGACGACCTGCGGGCGGTCGCGCGGACATTGGAACTGCCCCTGAAGTCGCTGCTCTTCGGCGCCCATCTGCGGGCCCTCGGCGAGCTGGCCGGCCGCAGCGACGACATCGTCAGTGGCCTGGTGGTGAACACCCGACCCCAGATTGCCGGTTCGGATCTGTTCGCCGGCCTGTTCCTGAACACCGTGCCGATCCGCGTCGACTCAGTGCGAGGCACCTGGGCGGAGCTCTGCCGGCGCGGCTACGCCGCCGAGCGGCGCGCGGCGCCGTATCTCGCCTACCCGCTCGGTCAGATCGAGGTCGATCTGAACCGGCCGCCGTTCGACGTGGTCTTCAATTTCACCAACTTCCACGTGTATCAGCAGGCCAGGCACTTGGGCGGTCCGGCGCCGGAGGGATTCTGGGTACGCGGCAAGCCGAGCTTCCCGTTCCGCGTGGACGTCGATATCGATGGCGTCCAGTCCGGCAGCCGTCTGGTTGTCGCGTTCGACCCGGCCGTCGTGGCGGACCGGGACGCGCGGGCCTACGTCGCCCGCATGGCCGACGCGCTCACCGAACTGGCGACCGATCCGCTCGCGGTCGATGACAGAGCGGCGACCAGCGCATGACCGCCGACCAGCCCGTGATCGCGGTGGTCTTCGACGCCGGCGCGGTGTCGGCGGCGGAGATCGCCGTGGGAATCACCGGTGTCGGGCAGCCGCTGTTCCTGGTGCCCGACACCGAACACACGAGCCATCTGCGGCCGGTCTTGACCCAGCTGGGCAAGGTCCTGCCGTTGACCGGCGCGCTGGACGACGTACGCCGGGAGGCGCCGGACGCCATCCTGACCTTCAGCGAGCAGATGTTGCCCGCGACAGCCGAACTGGCGGCCGCCCTGGGCCTGCCGTTCCACGACGTGGCGACGGTGACGTTGCTGACCGACAAGCAGCGGCAGCGGACGGCGCTGCGGGAGGCCGGCGTCGACGACGTCCGGCAGTACCCGCTGCGGTGTGCCACGGACTGGCCAGCCGCGGTCGCCGCTGTGGGGTTGCCCGCCATCATCAAGCCGCTGATCGGCGGCGGCAGCCGCGACACGTTCCGGGTGGACGACGCCGAGCAGGGGCAGGCGCTGGCCACACGGATTTTCGCGCGGTCGGCCACCGCCGGGGCATTCGTCGTCGAGGAGTTCATCTCGGGACGGCCGAGCCTGCCGTTCAGCGACCTGGTCTCGGTGGAGAGCCTGTGCGGCCCCGCCGGTCTCCGTCACCTCGCGGTCTCCAGCTACCTGCCGCTCGTACCCCCGTTCATCCTGACGGGCCGGTTCTGGCCGTGCCATCTGCCGGAGTCCGAACAGCGGGAGATCATCGCGCTCACCGATCGGGCCCTGACCGCGCTGGGCGTACGCCATGGGGTGACCCACACGGAGATCAAGCTCACCCCGGTCGGCCCACGCATCATTGAGGTGAACGGGCGAATGGGCGGACATGTCAACGACATCGCCCGGGCAGCCAGCGGAGTGGACATGGTGCGGCTGGCGGCCCGGCTGGCGATGGGCGAGCCGATCGAGGTCCCACAGCTGCGTCCGGACCGGGTGCACTTCCAGTACCACACGCCGGCACCGTTCCGGCCGGCCCGCATGGTCGCGATGCACGGAGCGGCCGAGGCACGACGGCTGCCCGGCGTTACCGGGTACCGCGTCTTCGTGCGCCCCGGCGAGCATCTGGACGGTGCCGTCCGGATCCGCGAGATGGACTTCGCCTGGGGCGCCTGCGACGACTACGACGACATGCACCGGACTCTGGCCGCGCTGCGCCGGACGCTGAGCTACGACTTCGAATTCGACGGGTCGGTGCGCCGGGTACATGCCGCGGAACTGTCCGGTGCACACGACGAGGTGGCATCCGGACCTGAAGCGTCCTACCCGGTCACCTCTGGGCCGGCCGCCTGATCGAGGGCCTTGGCCAGTCCGGCCGGGGTCGGGTCGATGTAGAAGGCGAGCGGCGAGACCTCGACGCCGTACCGCTGCAGCAGGTCGGCGATGATTCGCACGCTGACCAGTGAATGGCCGCCCAGCTCGAAGAAGTCGTCGTCCGCGCCGAGGCCCTCGATGCCGAGATGGTCGGCCCACAGTTGCACGATCGTCGACTCAAGGTCGCCGGCCGGCGGCCGGTACACGGCATTGAGATCCGGCCGCGGCTGGACGGCGTGGGCCGCCAGCGCGCTCCGGTCCACCTTGCCGTTGGCGGTCAGCGGCAGCACCGGCACCTGGATGACCAGCGAGGGTACGGCGTACTCGGCGAGCCGCTGGCGCAGCCCGGCGCGGATCTCCAGAGTGGACAGAGGCGAATTGCCGCGAGCCACCACAAAGGCGACCAAGCGGCTGTCCCCGGACGGCGTCCGTTGCGCCACTGCCGCCGCGTCCGCGACGCCGGGCATCGCGGCCACGGCGCTCTCCACCTCCGTGAGCTCGACACGGAAGCCGCGAATCTTGACCTGCCCGTCCCTGCGGCCGACGAACTCGATCTCGCCGCCGGGCAGCTGCCGCACCAGGTCGCCAGTGGCGTACATGCGTGCCCCGGGGGCGAACGGGTCGGCCACGAACCGGATCGCGGTGAACGCCGGCCGGTCGAGATACCCGTGGGCGACGCCCTCGCCGCCGGCGTACAGCTCACCGATCTCGCCCTGCGGCACCGGCTGGAGCCGGTCGCCCAGCACGTAGGCCGTGGTGCCGCGGATGGGACGGCCGATCGGCACGTTCCGGTGGTCGGGCGCCGAGGTGACGTGGTGACAGCAGGTGAAGGTCGTGTTTTCGGTCGGTCCGTAACCGTTGACGAGCACCGTTCTGGGAAGCGCGGCCACCGCGCGCGCGACGTGCGGCGGGGACAGCACGTCGCCGCCGGCCAACAGGTACCGCAGTCCGCGCAGATCGGCCAGCCCGGTCTCCACCACCTGGTGGAACAGCCCGGCGGTGAGCCACAGCATGGTCACGTCGTGGCTCCGGACGAACGCCGACAGGTCGCCTGGCGTCAGGTCGCCGGAGGGCGCCACGGCCAGGGTGGCCCCGTTCAACAGCGGACCCCAGATTTCCCACGTGGACGCGTCGAAGGCAACGGGTGCCAGCATGGCGAAGACGTCGTCGGGCCGGATCGTCACGAAGTCGCTGCCGATCACCAGGCGGACGACGGCGCGGTGCGGGATGCACACGCCCTTCGGCCGGTCGGTGGAGCCCGACGTGAAGGCCACGTAGGCGACGGTGGCCGGGTCGGTACGAACCTCTGGTGGCGCAGCGCGGGCCGGTTCAGGCCAGCTCCCGTCGGCGGTACGCACGATCGGCGTACACCCGTCGGGTGACTCCGGCGCCAGCGCCGGCTCGGTCAGCAGGACCTCGACGCCGACCGCGCCGAGTATCGTGCGGCGCAGCTCGACCGGCTGCCGCCGGTCGAGCGCCAGGTACGTCGCCCCTGTCTTGATCACCGCCACCAGCGCGACCACCAGGGCGGCCGACCGGTGCAGGTGCAGCCCGACGATCGCGCCCGGGCGGACCCCGCGTTCCCACAGCAGAGCGGCCAGGCGGTCGCTGCGCTCGTCCAGCGCTCGGTACGTGAGGTCGCCATCCGCCGCCCGCACCGCGATCCGGTCGGGATCCCGGGCCGCCCTCGCACGGAAGGCATCGTCGATCGTCACGCGGGTCCTCCCACGGCCACCGGACGCGTGGCACCACGCTCGAACGTCAGAGCCAGCCGGTCGACCGCGGCGACCGTCTCGGCCGGACTCAATGTGGCGTAGGACAGGCGAAGGTACCGCGAGCCGTCGCGTTCGATGCAGAAGGGCGACCCCGGCACGACGGCCACCCCGTTGGCGAGCGCCGCCGTGGTGAACGTCTCCGCGTCCAGCGCCTGATCGAGGATGGTGCACCAGAAGTACAGCCCACCGCGCGGCGGTGTGAACGACAGCCCCGGCACCCGCTCGGCCACCAGAGCGGACAGGCGCTCGGCACGCGTTCGGTACAGGGTGGCGAGACCAGCCACGTGCTTCTCGAGGAAGCCGGGCCGGCTCAGCAGCCCAGCAACGACGTACTGGCCGAAGGTGTTCGTCTGGACGTCGGCGCACTGCTTGACCGCGGTCAGGCGGGGCCCGAGCCAGGCGGGCGCGACCATGCCGGCGACACGGAAACCCGGACACAGCGTCTTGGAGAGGCTGAGCAGCCGGACGACCCGGCCGGTGTGCACGGCGGCCGAGGGCAGGCGGACACCGTCGAAGGAAAGGTCAGCGTACGGGTCGTCCTCGACGATGAGGAACCCGTACCGATCGGCCAGCTCTGCCAGATGCCGCCGCCGCTGCTCACTCAGCACAGCCCCGGAGGGGTTGTGGAAGTGTGGCACCACGTAGACCAACTTCGGGCGCAGCCCCCGGCGCAGCTGCTCAGCCAGCACCTGGGTCTCCATGCCGTCCTCGTCGCTGGGCACCGGCGCCAGCTCGGCGCCGGCCTGGCGGAACGTCTCGATCGCGCCCACGTAGCTCGGGTCGTCAAGCGCGACTGAGTCACCCTCGTCGAGAAGAACTCGGGCAACGAGGTCCAGACCCTGCTGGCTGCCGCTGACGATGAGCACGCGGGCCGGGTCGACCGGGGCGCTCGAGGCGCTGGCTCGCGCCGCGATGATCTCGCGCAGCGCCGGCACGCCGTCCACCGGCCCGTACTGCAGGCTATTCGGGACTTTCCTCATCACCTGGTCGATGACCTCGGTGAGCTCGGCCACCGGGAAGCTGTCCGGCGCGGGCAGGCCCCCGGCCATGGACAGCACGCCCGGGGCGGAGGCGGCGGCCAGGATGTCGCGCACCGCGTTCGAGTGCCCGCGACGCACACGCCGAGCGAGCAGGTCCTCGTCCGTCATATCCGGGCTCCGCTCCGCAGCTCGTCGCGGGACAGGTAGGCGCCCAACATGCGCCCGATCTCGTCGAGTGGCTCCGGCTGCGCCATGCTGCCGTGGTCCACATCGATCGGGCAGCACTCGATCTTTCCGCCGATGTGCGGCGCCCACGCGTCCGCCGTGGGTGCACCCTCCGGCCGGGCCTGGGTGGCCAGGAAGAACAACAGGTCGCCGTCGAAATACCGCGGACGGAAATGCTTGATGAGCTCACGGTTGTGGTCCATGGTGCGGACGATGGCCTCGATCTGCGGTTCGCTCAGGCCGGCCAGCGCGCCACCCTCGCGGCGCAGAATCTCGGCGGCCCCGGCCACACCGATCGGCTCCCCGTCGGGCACCACGTCGGACCGGTCCCGATCAATCAGCGCGGCGATCGCCTCGCGCTCGTTGAGCCGGAACAGCGCCGGCAAGTCAGGGTAGCTGTCGAGCATGACCAGCAGCGACACCTCGGCGCCGCGCTCGCGCAACTGGACCGCCATCTCATGGGCGATGACGCCGCCGAAGGACCACCCGAGCAGCCGGTACGGCCCGTCCGGCTGCACGGACCGGAGCTGCGCCACGTACTCGGCGGCCATGGCATCGACGGTGTCCGGCATCGAGTCCGGGTCGGACAGGCCGCGGGCCTGCAGACCGAACAGCGGGACGTCGGGATCGAGCATGCGGAGCAGGCCGACGTACGGCCAGCTCATGCCGCCGCCAGGGTGGACGCAGAAGAGCGGCAGCCCGGCACCGCGGGAGCGTAGTGGCAGCAGGATGTCGAGAGCGTCGGCGGCCGAGTCCCTGCCGAACCGTTCCATCAGGCCGGCCGGCGTCGGCGCCTCGAACACGCTACGCATGGCCAGCTCCCCGCCCAGCGTCTGCCGGACCCGACCGATCAGCCGCGCGGCGAGCAGCGAATGACCGCCCAAGGCGAAGAAGTCGTCGTCCGGTCCCACCGCCGGCAGGCCGAGGACCTCCGCGAACAGCTCGCACATGAACTGCTCGCGTGGGGTACGCGGCGCGCGGCCGGTCACGGCGTGGGTCAGGTCGGGCGCGGGCAGGCGGCGAACGTCCAGCTTGCCGTTTCCGATCAGCGGCAGCACGTCCATCGCCACGAACGCCGACGGGATCATGTGGTCCGGCAGCGAGCTGCTCAGGTGGTCGCGCAGTTCGGCCGGCGAGATTGGCTGGGTGCCGGTAGTGGTGTAGTACGCCGCGAGCCGCTTGTCGCCGGGCCGGTCCTCCCGGACCACCACAGCGGCGTGCGAGATGGCAGGGTGGGCAGCCAGGACCACCTCGATCTCACCCAGCTCGACCCGGAACCCCCGGATCTTGACCTGGTCGTCGATGCGGCCCATGAAGTCGAGGCTGCCGTCGGGCTTCCAGCGCGCGAGGTCACCGGTGCGGTACATCCGCGTTCCCGGTGCCCCGAACCGATTGGCCACGAAGCGTTCCGCGGACAGCCCCGCTCGCCCGCGGTAGCCCCGCGCGATGCCCGCGCCGGACAGGTAGACCTCGCCGGTCACCCCGACCGGGGCAAGGTCGAGATTGCGGTCCAGCACGTACGCCTGCGCGTTTGCCAGGACGCGTCCGACCGGAATCCGCCCCGACAGGTCAGCCGGCCGGATGGTCTGCATCAACGCCATCATGGTCGTTTCGGTCGGACCGTACTGGTTCACCAGCTCGCAGTCCCAGTCCTGCATGACCACGGCCGCGTCCTGTGGGCGGAGCACCTCGCCACCGGTGCCGACCAGCCGTAGCGTGCGGACATCGGCGGGATCGGTGACGTAGGCGATGATCGACTCCAGCAGGGACGGGACGATCACCATGATGACCGTTACGCCGTGGTCGCGAATCGTGCGCAGCACGGTGGCCGGGTCGCGGGGTCCCTCGGCCGGCAGCAAGGCCGCCGAGCCGCCCGCCATGAGCGGCGCGAACACCTCCCGTACCAGCGCCTCGAAGGAGATGGAGATGACCGGCAGGCTGACGTCGTCGGCGGTCAGCCGAAACTGCCTGCACACGTCGATCAGACGATTGGTCGCGCTGCGATGCTCGAGCATCACGCTCTTCGGCCGGCCGGTGGAGCCGGACGTGTAGATGATGTAGGCAAGGTTGTGCCCGGTTGCGATCTGCTCCGGGCGCTTCCGGGACGCCGCGTCCAAGCGCGGGTCGTCGGTCGTGAGCACGGCGACGCCGGCCGGCGGCTCCAGGCGCTCGAGGACCGCTCGCTCGGTCAGGAGAATCGTCGCGCCACTGTCGGCGAACATGAAGTTCAGGCGGTCGGTCGGGTAGTCCGGATCGGTCGGGATGTACGCGCCGCCCGCCTTCCAGATGGCCAGCAGGGCGGCGATGAGTTCGGGGCTGCGATAGATCGAGACGCCGACCGGCGATTCCACCCTGACGCCCAGATCCCGCAGCACGTGGGCGATCTGGTTGGCGCGCTCGTCGAGCTCCCGGAAGGTCCAGCGGCGCTCCTCCTGCACGAGGGCCACCGCGTCCGGCGTCCGCTCCGCCTGCGCCTCGAACAGCTGCGCGATGGTCAGATGGTCGGGGAAGTCCACATCCGTGTCGTTCCGGCCGAGGAGCCAGGCGCGCTCATCGGCGCCGATCACGTCGATGGCGCTCAGCCGGATGGCCGGATCGGCGGACACCGTATCCAGCAGCCGGACGAGCCGCCGCACGAGCCGCTCCGCGGTGTCCCGGTCGAACAGATCGGTGCTGAACTCCAGTTCGGCGGCGATTCCGCCGTACCCGCCGTCGCCCCCCTTCCGCTCGTCGAACTTGAGGGAGAGATCGAACTTCGCGGTTCCCATGTGCACCGGCACCGGCCGTACCCGAAGCCCCTGCAATGCGAAATCGCTGGGTCCGTAGTTGTGCGATGCGATCATCACCTGGAACAACGGGTGGCGCGCGGTCGACCGGATCGGGTTCACCACCTCGACCAGCCGTTCGAACGGCACGTCCTGGCTGTATGCGGCGACGTTGGCCGACCGAACCCGACGAATCAGCTCGGCGAAGGCCGGATCGCCGGTGGTGTCGGTGCGGATCACCAGGCTGTTGACGAAGAAGCCGATGAGGTCGTCCAGGGTGTGGTCGTCCCGGCCGGCGATCGCGTTGCCGATGAGCAGGTCGGTGCCGGCGTTGAGCCGGGTCAGCAGCGCTGCGATCGCGGCCTGCAGCACCATGTGCACGGTCGCCGCGCCGTCCCGGGCCAACCGGGACACCGCCCGGTGCAGCTCCGGTTCGATGTCGAAGGTCACCAGGTCGCCCTGGAAACTGGACGTCGCCGGGCGCGGCCGGTCGAACGGCAGCTCAAGCTCGTCAGGCGCGCCGCGCAGATGATTGCGCCAGCTGTCGAGCTGTTCGTCCATCCCGGCCAGCGCGTCACGCTGCCAGAGAGCGTAGTCGGCATACTGCACCGGCAGGTCGTCCCAGTTCGGCGCGGCCCCGGCCCGTCGCGCCGCGTAGGCCCTCGCCAGGTCACGTGCCAGCGGGCCGAGCGACCACCCGTCACCGGCAATGTGGTGCAGGACCATCAGCAGCACGTTGCGGTCCGGGTCGGTGCGGAACAACCAGACCCGCCACGGGAGGTCCTCGGCCAGATCGAACGTCTCCCGGGCGGCGTCTCGCAGCAGACCGGGGAGCTCGCCGGGTTCGGCATCCCGCACGCGCAGCGCGGGGCGGGCGTCGGCAGGGTCCAGAACTGTCTGGTAGGGCTCGCCAGCGGCGTTCCCGTAGACAGTCCGAAGGATCTCGTGCCGGGACGCGATGTCGTCGATCGCCGCGCCCAACGCCTCCCGGTCCACGCGGCCGGACAGCTCGAACGCCAGCGGAATCTGGTAGGCCGGGCTGTCGCGGTGCACCTGGTGCAGGAACCACAGACGCTGCTGCGCGAGGGAGAGTGGAATCCGGGCCGGCCGCGGTAGCCGTACCAGCGGAAGGCGCGTGGAGTGCTCGGTCAACCGCTGCGCCAGCCCGCGCACGGTTGGCGCGGCGAACAGCGTGTCGAGCGACAGGGTGACGTTCAGCGCGGCCCGGATCCGGTTGGTCAGCCGGATGGCCGTCAGCGAATGTCCGCCAAGCTCGAAGAAGTCGTCGTCGACGCCGCACGAGGGCAGGTCCAGAACCTCGGCGAAAATCTGGCAGAGCAGCTCCTCGCGGAGCGACCTCGGCGCGGTGCCCCCCGCGCTGGCGCGGACCGGTGCCGGCAGGCGGTCCTTGTCGAGCTTGCCGTTGGCCGTCATGGGCAGCTCATCGAGCATCGTGTAGGTGCCCGGCAGCATGTATTCCGGCAGCATGGCGGAGAGGTGGACGCGCAGGTCCGCTACCGGCGGGGCGGTCGCGCCGGCCGGCACGACGTAGGCGACCAACCGGGTGTCACCGGCGGGTTCCGCGCGCGGCACCACCACGGCATGTCGGACCCGCGGGTGGGCCACCAGGGCGGACTGGATCTCGCCCAGCTCGACCCGGTAGCCGCGGATCTGCACCTGGTCATCGATTCGGCCGCGGTATTCCAGGCCGGCCGGGCCGCGGCGGGCCAGGTCGCCGCTGCGGTACATGCGCGCGCCGGGCCCACCGATCGGGTCGACGACGAAGCGCTGCGCGGTGATTCCGGGACGGTTGAGGTAGCCCATCGCCAGACCGGCGCCGCACACGTAGATCTCCCCGTCGACACCGTCGGGTACCGGCTCGAGGTTGTCGTCCAGCAGGTGCACGTTCAGGTCGGACAGCGGGACACCGATCGGGCTGCCACCGCCGGCGTCGACATCCTCGACAGTGAGGCGGTGGTAGGTGACGTGCACCGTGGTCTCGGTGATGCCGTACATGTCGACCAGTTCCGGCCGGTCCAGGCCGAAGCGGTCGACCCACGGCCGGAGCATGGCCGGATCCAGCGTCTCGCCACCGAAGACCACTGTACGCAGCGCCAGCCGGTCGAGCCGGCTGTCCCCGACGGCGGCGAGATCGACCAGAGAACGAAATGCCGACGGTGTTTGGTTAAGTACCGTCACCTGCTGCTCGACCAGGAGATCGAGCAACTCATTCGGCGCCCGCGCGACCGAGCGAGGCACGACCACCAACCGGCCGCCGTGCAGCAGCGCGCCCCACATCTCCCAAACCGAGAAATCAAAGGCGTACGAGTGGAACAGCGTCCACACGTCGGTCCGGTCGAACCCGAACAGCGGCATCGTCACCGTGAACAGGCGGGACACGTTGGCGTGGGTCACCACAACGCCCTTGGGCCGGCCGGTCGAGCCGGACGTGTAGATCACGTACATCGGGCTGTCCGCATCGGCTGTCCGCTCGGGTGCCGTATCCGGTCGCGCCGACAGGGCCGCCCGCTCGGTGTCGAGTTCGACGATCCGGCCGGTGAACACCTCGCGCACCCGCGGCGCGAGCGCGCTCGTGGTCACCACCACCACCGCGCCAGCGTCCGCGAGCATGTGCTCGAGCCGGGCGGTCGGCTGCGCCGGATCCAGCGGCAGGTACGCCGAGCCGGACTTCGCGACCGCCAGCAGAGTGGAGACGAGTTCGGCGTCGCGGTCCAGCCACACCCCCACCAAGCGCCCCGGGCCGGCCCCCCCGGCCCGTAGGTGATGGGCCAGCTGGTTGCCCGCGGTGTCGAGCTGCGCGTAGGTCAGGGTCCCGGACACGCCGGTGACCGCCACGGCGTCGGGCGTGCGGGCCGCCTGGGCCGCGAAGGTGTCGGGTATCCAGCGCGAGTGGTTGGTCGACGTCATCGGTTTCCCTCGTGGATGGTCGGCGTCGTATTCGCGGCGGTGGAGGTCTGCACGATCTTGAGCCGACCGAAGGCCAGGAGACCTTGATGTCCTCCCTCGTAGCCGTAGCCACTGGCATGCCGTCCACCGAGCGGCGCATCGGGAAACGCCGTCGGACACACGTTGATCGAGACGCCGCCAGCGTCCAGTCGCCGGGCGATCCCGGCCGCGTGGCTCGTCGCGCCGAAGACGTATGCGGACAGGGCGTAGTCGGTGGAGTTCGCCAACGCCACCGCCTCCTCGTCGGTGTCGTACGCGCGGAACGGCGCGATGGGGCCGAAGGGCTCCTCGGTCATCACCCGCGCCTGCGACGGCACGTCGGACAGGACCGTCGCCGGGTAGTAGAACCCGGCTGTGTCCGGCACCACTCCCCCGGCCAGCACGGTCGCGCCCCGCGCGGCGGCGTCGACGACCAGCTCCCGGACGGCGTCCCGGCGAGCGATGCTGTTCAGCGGGCCGAGCGTGCCGCCGGCGAAGTCGAAGCCCGGCAGAAGATCGCAGAACCGCTCAAGGAAGGCCGCGTACACGGGGCGTTCGACCAGGAAACGGCTCGGGGCGCCACAGCTCTGCCCCGCCGATCCGAATTTCGTCCGCACCAGCGTCTGCGCCGCCAGATCCAGGTCGGCGTCCGCGGTCACGATCGCTGGCGCGTGGCCGCCGAGTTCCAGGGTGCACGGCGTGAGGTTGTCCGCCGCCATGCCGGCGATCAGGCGGCCGACGCGGGTGGATCCGGTGAAGCTGACGTGCATGATCCCCGGCGATCGGACGAGCGCGGCCACCGTGGACGGAGCGCCGAAGACGACCTGGACGACAGCTGCCGGCAGGCCCGCCTCCTCCGCCGCGGCGGCGATCGCCCGCGCCACACTCGGCGTCTCCTCGGGTGCCTTGATCACGACGGAACACCCGACGGCGAGGGCTGGCGCGAGCTTGCGCGCCAGCACCACCGCTGGGAAGTTCCAGGGCACGATCGCGAGCACCGGCCCGGCCGGCTCGACGAGAACCTCCCGGCCGGCGAACCCCTCCCGGCCGGGCAACGGCATGGGTCGCAGCAGATCGGTGGTCGCGCGCGCGAACCACTCGATCGTGTCCACCATGCGGTCAAGCTCCGCCCCCGCCTCGGCCGGCGTCTTGCCGTGCTCACGGCTGTACTCATACTTCAGCGCCTCGGTGCGCGCGCTCAGCACGTCGGCCATGCCGAACAGCAGCTCGCTGCGCCGCACCGGATCGATTCGCGACCAGGTTGTGAACGCTTGCCGGGCGGCGGCGACGACGCCGGGCACCTCCTCGACCGGCAGGAGAGCGACCCGGTCGATGACCTCGGCGGTGCGCGGATCGACGACCGCCCGGTCCTCGATCAGGTCCACGACACCACGGTCTTGTCGTCGATGAAGCCCAGCAGGGCGGCCAGCGTGGTGCGGCGTGCCTCGGGGTCGACGTTCGGTTCGACCGCGTGCACGTGCGCACCGTTGAAGACGTAGACGTCGCCGGGGTTGACGTCTACGCGTAGCAGCTCGAACCCGTCCACCGCACCCCGCGGGTAAGGCGAACCCGTGTAGTGCAGGCCGAGGCGCCGCTTGCTCTCGTCGTCCGGCCGGATGTTGTAGTAGAACAGCCGCCCACCAGTGCCGTTCTCCAGGCAGATGTTGAGCGCGGCGGGCTGATATCCGAGCACCTGCTGGATCTCGAAGTCCGCCTGCTGCGGCTCGGAACACTGGGACCGGTCCTCGTGCGGGACGAGCGCGAACTCGCCGTGGCCGTGCCAGGAGCGCAGAAGCGCCATGCAGGCCTGCCGGCCGTCCTTCTCGGCCAGCCGGAATATCGCGCCCTGCGGCGCCAGCGCGTCGGACAGCCCTCGCCGGAACCGGTCCAGCGGCCTGCCGGGAACGTCAAGCACCTCGGCCACCGCCGCGGCCGACTCGGCGCACTCGTCGAGGTATTGTCCGGTCGGCTTGTGATAGTGATACGTGCCGAGGTAGTGCCCCGGCGGCGAGGGGCGCTCTCTGATCGACGGGCTGGCCCAGAACCGGCTCGCGATCTGCTCGCACACGTCGGGGCTGATCATCCCGCGGAAGATGACGCCGGCCACACGTCCGTTCAGGACGTCGACCACCTCTTCCGGCCGGAAGTCGTCGAACTCCCGGAACGTGAAGTACTCCTCGTCGCCGGACCAACCGGTGACGGGTCTGACCCGCTCCTGGTCGGGCGACTCCTCATGCACCGATATCATCGACCCTCCTCGATCAATGTGTGCGGATTCCCGCCCGGACGGCTGGAGGTGGTCACTTGTGCGCGAGGAAGAGCCGGCCGGTCGGGAAGCGGTGCGCGATGCACGTCGTGCCGCCGAAACCGGCCTTGACCAGCTTCTCCTGCCACTCCTCCGCCGTCAGCAGGCGGCGGCGCATGAACTGCTGATGGTAATAGGTCACGATGGTGCTGAAGCGCCGCTCACGTTCGTTCGGCACAAACGGGACCGCGTCGGTGATGGCCATGATGCCGCCCGGCCGCAGCGCGTCGTAGCAGTTGCTCAGCACCGCGTCGGCGACGTCCTCCTCGTCCGGCAACATGTCGTGGAAGACGAATCCGGCGTGAATGACGTCGGCCCCCTCCAGCGGCGACGGGTCGTCGGCAACCGACTGGATGGAGCGCTCGACGACGGTGAGCCGATCGCCCACGCCGGCCAACTTGGCGGCGGTCGCGGCCTCACGGCAGGCACTGCCGTCCAGGTCGAGTGCCACCGCGGTGCTGCCTGGCACGGCGAGCAGGGTCTCGATGAGCAGCCGCGCGGTACCCGCGCCGAGGTCGACGACGCGGCTCGGCCTGGCTTCGATGATTGTGGACAGAGCCTTGGGATAGAAGGCCTGCGAGCCCATCCACTGGGAGGCGACCGCCACCTGGCGGCCATCCCGGACGTACTGGGCGCCCGCCCGCACCGGGTCGCGCAGGAACTCGGCGATGTGCTCGATGAAGGGCCGGTTCGCGTTGAGCACCCAGGACATGTATCCCGACTCGTACAGCCGGTCGGCAAAGTCGTCGGCCGCCCGGAAGGCACCGGCGTCGTCCGCCCTGACCACCAGACCGGCCGCGGCCAGCGCGTGCAGGTAACTGGCGGCACCCGCCTGCGGCACCTCCGCGGCCTCGGCGATCTCCTTCGCCCCGAACGGTGATTCCCGCTGCAGGACATCCAGGACGCCCAGCCGATCGGCCATTTCCAGGAGAGACGCTACCGCCGCCATGTCGGCGGCGGTCTCCCGCGTCGTCGCGGACTCATTCCGGTCGTTCATGACATCACCAATCCAGGGAACGGGAGCAGATGCGGGTTCTGCCCGACTGTCGCAAGCTGGGGGCGCGACTCGGGTAACTGCGCGGATCCCCGAAACGCGATATCAGCTAGCGGGACGCAATGCATTCCGTCGATGCGATCGTGGTTCACAGTACCCGCCGGTCAAGGCATGATGTCCACCGTCACTCGATGACTGTCCCACTCGGGGACAGCACCGGAACGACCAGACGCGCCGCGCATCAATAGCGGCAGAAGACCAGCTCAACGCTTAGGCCACGCCGGCTCCCGTCTCGCCGGCGAGACACGAGCGACATCTGCGCGGTCCGGACCGGGGGCCTGCTATTGCCGAAGCGGCCGACGGCAGCATTCGAAATTGTTCGGCCATACGTTGACACGACCCATCACCCCCCCGTTCAATGGAACAGCAAAACAAAATGCGACCACCCACCGGATCGGGGTGGATTACACTACTCACCGCCCATCCGGCTCGTCCCGCTTGTCGCGGCCGAATTCGTCCGGCGCGTCACCGCACTCGTCCCATTACAAGGAGATACGCGATGACCAATCCTTTCGATCGTGACGATGCGATCTACCTCGTGCTCGTCAACGACGAGGGCCAGCATTCGCTCTGGCCCGACTTCATCGACGTACCTGCCGGGTGGACCGTCTCGTTCGGCCCGGAGCCTCGCCAGGCATGCCTCGACTATGTCGAGCAGAACTGGACCGACATGCGGCCGGCCAGCCTGGTCCGCGCCATGAGCGAGTCGCAGTGACACTGGTCGACGATGCTGACGGCGGTCAGGCCGGTTGACCTGACGCAGTCGATCTTCTGGTCGATACCGCGATCAGGCTGCGGCTCGCCGCAGCCTGATCGGCATGTGTTCGACACCGCCGATCAGATTCGACCGCATCCGCCGCACCTCGCCGGTGAGTTCCGGCAGCTCCACCCGACGCAGCATCTCGTCGAAGAAGATGGTCAGCTCGGTGGTGGCCAGCGCCGAGCCGATGCAGTAGTGCGCGCCGTGGGCGAAGGTCAGGTGTCGGTTCGGGGATCGCTCGATGTCGAAGAGATCCGGATC
Source organism: Micromonospora orduensis (assembly GCF_006228125.1). Classification (GTDB taxonomy): domain Bacteria; phylum Actinomycetota; class Actinomycetes; order Mycobacteriales; family Micromonosporaceae; genus Micromonospora; species Micromonospora orduensis. Next base: position 38,648 of record NZ_VDFY01000257.1, read on the forward strand.
GGGGAAGAGCCTCTCGTCGCGGTTCGCCGACGACAGCCAGAGCGTCACCATGTCCCCGGCCCTGATCTGCCGGCCGCCGAGCTCGGTGTCACGGGCTGCGGTCCGCAGCACATGCATGGCCGGGGTGCTGTAGCGCAGGATCTCGCGTATCGCGCCCGGTAGCAGCGAGCGGTCCGCCCGCACCCGATGCCATTGCTCCGGATTCCGGATGAAGGCGAGCAGACCCTTGATGGTGGCGTGTCGGGTGGTCTCGTTGCCGCCGGACACCAGCCCGTTGCAATTGAGGATGATCTCCTCGTTGGTAAGCGGCCGATCGTCGATCGAGCCGTGCACCAGGGCGCTGATGATGTCTTCCTGGCGCTGCTCACGGCGCTGCCGCATCAGCTCGTCGTAGTAGAGGAAGATCTCGGTGTGCGCGGCTGCGGCCAGTTCCGCATCGGCCGTCGAGGCACCGACACCGAACGCCGCCTTGGTCTGCTTCAGCATGAAGTCCCAGCCCTCGCGGGGCACCCCCAGCATGTCGCAGATGACCGAGACCGGAAGCCGGGCGGCGACCTCGGCGAAGTCGCACTCGCCCTGGTCAAGGGCGGTCTCGATGATGTCGATCGCAGTGCTGCGCATGTTCGTCTCGAGCCGCTGGACCATTTTGGGGGTGAATCCATTGCTCACGATCCGGCGGATCTTGCCGTGTCGTGGCGGATCGGTGATGACCATCATCTTCCCGGTCGCGGCGGCAGTGGCGACCGGGTCGGCGTCCAGGCGCATGCCCCCGGTCGAGCTGAACGTCTGTGCGTCGGCGAGCGCCCGGGAGACCAGGTCGTAGCTGAGCACTGCCCAGAACGAGGGCTTTCCGTCGCGATCCACCCGATGCACCGGTGCTGCGGCGCGCAGACCGTCCAGGATGGCAGTCGCCCTGTCGTCGCGGTACAGCGTGGGATCCGACAGGTCGGGAACGGGAGCGGTTGGCGCGGGGCCGTCCTCGGTCGTACCGATCATTTCTGGTCCACCAATCCGAACCCCAGCCGGTCGGCCAGTGCTCTCACCAGCTCTTCGCGCTGCTCCTGCAGGTAGAAGTGACCGCCCGGGAACACCCGGAGGTACGGGGCCGTGGCGACGAGATCGGCCCAGCGCCGCAGCATCGGCACCTCGACGCCGGGATCTTCGGAACCGCCGAACACGGTCACCGGCACCCGGAGCGCCTCCCGCTCGACGTACTCGTACGTCTCGCAGGCGGTGAAGTCGGCCCGCAGCACCGGCAGCAACAGATCCAGGAGCTCGGGAAGCTCGACGAGGTCCGCCGGGGTGCCCTCGAGGCCGACGATGTGCGCCATGAACTCCTGGTCGGGCAGCAGGCGCACACCGGCCGGCCGGGTAAGGTGCGGCGGCGCGAACCCGGAGAGCGCCAGGTGCTGCGGCGGCACGCCACGCGCGCCGAGTTCGTAGGTCAGTTCGTACGAGAGCAGCGCGCCCATGCTGTGGCCGAAGAACGCGAACGGAACGTCCCCGGCTCGGTGCAGGATCGGTTCGGTGAGCCGTTCCGTCAGGCGCCGGATCGACAGTTCGCACGGCTCGTTGAACCGGCCCTCGCGGCCGGGCAGCTGCACCGGCACGACCTCGACCCGAGGGTCCAGCAGCTTCTGCCAATCCCGGTAGGCCGACGCGCCGCCGCCGCCGTGATGCAGGCAGAACAAGCGCAGTTCGGGCTTGCCTGTCAGCGGGGCGATCGGGAACCACGCGGACAGTTCGCCGGGCCGGAGCCCGGTCTCGCTAACGCTGTCCACTGTCGCCGATTTCTTCGATCATGCCGGTGATGGTGGGCTTCCGGTAGAGCGCCGCGGCCGGCACGGTGATCCCGAGCTCGCGCTGCACGGTGGCGAGAAGCCGTGCGGCGACCAGCGAATAGCCACCGAGGCCGAAGAAGTCGTCCTCGACGCCGACGGGCTCGACGCCGAGAACGTCGCCCCAGAGCTCGGCGAGGCGCCGCTCCAGCGCCGTCCGGGGCGCGACGAACGTGGTGGACAACGCGCGCGGCAGTCGATGCACGGCGGGCAGTGCCCGGCGATCGAGCTTGCCGTTGCGATTGAGCGGCAGATCCGGGTAGGCGAGGACGGCCCACGGAACCATGTACGGGGGCAGCACCTGTCGCAACGCTGCCAGTAGACGGGAGCCGCGCTCGGTCGGGTCGGGCGCGGACGGATCGCCGTCCGCCACCACGTAGGCCAACAGGCGCTTACCCCCGACTCCGTCCTCCTGCGGGACGATCACGCCCGCGCGCACCCCAGGCATGGCGCTCAGGACCGCCTCCACGTGGCCGATCTCGACCCGGAACCCTCGGATCTTGACCTGTTGGTCGGCCCGGCCGACGAACTCCAGCACCCCGTCGGACCGCCGGCGGACCAGGTCTCCCGTGCGGTACATGCGGGCACCGGGCTCGCCGGACGGGTCGGCGACGAACCGCTCCGCGGTCGCTCCCGGTCGGCCGATGAAGCCGCGAGCCAGACCGGGGCCGCTCGCGTAGAGCTCCCCGCACACGCCGACCGGGACCGGACGCAGCGCGGCGTCCAAGACGGCGATGCGCGTTCCGTTGATGGGCGTGCCGATGGGCACGACCCCGTCCTCCAGCCGGCCGCGGACGCTCCAACACGTGGTGTAGGACGTGTTCTCGGTCGGCCCGTAGCCGTTGGTGAACGTCACGTCCGGGTACGCGTCCAGCAACCGCGCAACGTGCCCGGGCGAGGCGACATCTCCGCCGCTGAGCACGTGCCGCACGGTGCGGAAGCAGTCCAGATGCGAGCCGACCATCTGATTGAACAGTCCGGTCGTCAGCAGCAGGACTGTTACACCCTGGGCGGTGATTTCGCGGGCGAGCCGCTCGAAGTCACCCGCGTCCCCGGCCAGCACGGCAAGCCGGGCACCGTTGAGCAGGGGACCCCAGATCTCGATGGTCGAGGCGTCGAACGCGACCGGCGCCAGCTGGAGAATGACGTCATCCGGGCCGATCTCAACCCAGTCCGGGCCGCGCAGCAGCCGGGCGACGGCGCGATGCGGCACGCCGACCGCCTTCGGCTCACCTGTGGAACCCGAGGTGCAGCTGACGTAGGCCAGGTGGTCGGGGGTGACGAGCGGTCGGTCGAACGCCGGCAGCCTCCCGGAGGCGGCGTCTGTCAGCTCGCCGGCCTCGACGACGACGACGGCGTCCTCGACCTGGTCCCGCCGGTCCTTCTCGACCACGGCGAGCCGCGCGCCAGCCAGTCTCAGGAGCTGCGCGCAGCGGGACGGGGGGTCGCCGGCTTCCACGGCGAGATAGGCGGCCCCTGCCTTCAACACGGCGAGCAGCATGACGACCAGATCAGCCGAGCGTTGGTGGGCGATGCCGACCACGTCGCCCGGCCGCACACCGCGGACGCACAGCGCAGCGGCCATTCGGTCGGACCGGTCGTCCAGGTCGCGGTAGCTGAGGGTGTCCGTACCGCACACCACGGCCGGGGCGTGCGGGCGCAGCCTGACCTGGTCGCCTACCAGGTCAGGCAGGCTACGAGCCGCCTCGGCGGACCGGCCTGTGCCGTTCAGAGCGGTGACGGCCGCCTCTTCCTCCGGCTCCAGCAGCGGAAGGACGGAGATCCTGGTGCCGCCGTCGCGGGCACCCGACCGTTCCGCCTTCTCAAGTTGCCTGCAGAGGTCCGCAGCGGTGGTCCCGTCGTCGCCCCCGAGGGTGGCGGCGAAACGGACTCGTCGGTCTCGGCCGACAGTGGCGCGGACTACCGGCATCGACGCGTCTGCGGCAGCGGGAAGGTCCCCGTCCTTCGGCGCGACGTCGAATTCCTGTTCGATGAAGTCGAAGTGGACGTCCGGATCGCCGCCGTCGGACTCCGCGATCGTGACGTCGGAGTCCGCGAGGTGGTCGAGCGAGTTGCCGAGGCGCTCGGCGAGCAGGGAGAAGGCGGGATCGTCGGCGAGATCGGCCACCACGCGCCCCGAGAGCCCGTCGCCGCTGGCCGAAATCCTACATCGAACGATGACGCGGTCGTTCCCGCTGCGTCGATGAAAAACTGCGACTACGGCCGCGAGCGATGCTCGCAGCAAAGGAAGCGAATTGGTACGTAGAACGTCGTCAGGTCTCAGTGCATAAGCTTCTTCAGTGCTCAAGGGAAATGGCCTCCCGATTCGAGCAGTAGGCACAGACGTGTTCGCCCGCCAAGCTGATGCCAGGAGAGGAGATGCCGGTGGCAGGCGGTGCCCAGGATGGGCGAGGTGGCCGCGAGCCACTGAGGCGACTCTATCCCCCTCGGCGTGGCACAGGGCGTCCAAAACCCTGGTGGTACAGCCGTGACAGCTTCGACTCCGCGGTGGACACGCATTGAGCACCGTGCACTCGGATAGTCACCATCTCTCGCCCTGGAATCTGGGCCACCGGGACAGGATCGAGTTACCTGAGACGGGTCATCTGGCTATCGTGCGGGCGCCCTGCCGAACAGGGGTGTCCCGCCGGCGGGACAGCCGCTCGAGTTCGGCGGCCGGCACCGACGCCACACCGCAACGACATCGTGCGGGCCGACATCGACCAGGCCGAGCTCCTCGATCTCGTCACTTCCCCTGGCCCGGGCAACTCACCCCGGCCGAGGAGGGCTGGGTCATCTGGCGTCGGCTCCGGCGCCGGACTGAGGTCTACCGACGTCAGTCTACTGTCCGGCGGCAGGCAGTCGACCGAACCTGAGGCACGGCCTGGCCGGCGACTGTGGAGCCTCACGCTACGCAACGGCCAGCACCAATGTCGAGGTACGTGCGGCTGGTACGTACGTCGTCAGCGATCGCCTGCCTGGGCGGGAGGTTGATGCGCATTCGACCGGTTAGGTTGAACGGGACGACGCACAGCCGGCCAGGCCGATTTCTCCGGTCGGCACAGCAAGTTCGCGAAGGGCTGCCATGACCGATCTGCACATTCCCGCGAACTCCCTTCTGCAGGGCGACACTCTCGGTGGCAACCTCGACGACGCAATATTCGATCGCCTGCTGCGCGAGCGGATCATCTTCCTCGGCAGTGAGGTGACCGACCAGGTCGCCAACCGCATCTGCGCGCAGCTGCTCCTTCTTGCCGCGGAGAGCCCTGAGCGCGACATCAACCTCTGGATCAACTCGCCGGGCGGCTCGGTCTACTCTGGCATGGCGATCTACGACACCATGCAGTACATCGACAACGACATCCAGACCGTCGCGATGGGCATTGCCGCGTCGATGGGCCAGCTACTGCTCTGCGCCGGCACGGCCGGCAAGCGTTTCGCCCTGCCGAACGCCTGCATCATGATGCACCAGCCATCCGGCCGCGTGGGTGGCACGGCGTCCGACGTCACGATCCAGGCTGAGCAGATGCTGTACACCAAGCTCCTGTTCCAGGAGCAGGTGGCATTCCACACCGGCCAGAGCCAGGCGCAGATCGAGGCCGACTCGGAGCGCGACCGCTGGTTCACGGCACAGGAAGCCAAAGAATACGGCTTCATCGATAAGGTGATCACCGGGGCCGCGCAGGTTCCCGAGAGCGCCGGACCGCTCAACTGACCGGAACGCTTGACTGAGGAGCCGAACAATGACTGACCTGACCATGCCTCCCAGGTTCGCGCCGGTGCACAACCGCTACGTGATGCCGTCGTTCGTCGAGCGCACGTCGTACGGCGTCAAGGAGTCGAATCCCTACAACAAGCTCTTCGAGGACCGGATCATCTTCCTCGGGGTGCAGGTCGACGACGCGTCGGCAAACGACGTGATGGCCCAGCTGCTCACGCTGGAGGGCACCGACCCGGACCGCGACATCCTGATGTACATCAACTCGCCCGGCGGCTCGTTCACGGCCATGACGGCGATCTACGACACCATGCAGTACGTGCGCCCCGACATCTCGACGGTCTGCCTCGGGCAGGCCGCCAGCGCGGCGGCGGTGCTGCTCGCCGCCGGAACGGCGGGCAAGCGCATGGCGCTTTCGCACTCGCGGGTGCTGATCCATCAGCCATCCGTTGACGGTGGTTACGGCCAGGGCTCCGACATCGAGATCCAGGCGCGCGAGATCCTGCGGATGCGCACCCAGATGGAGGAGATGCTGTCCCGCCACTCCGGCCGGCCCATCGAGACCGTCCACAAGGACGTCGATCGCGACAAGATCATGACTGCCCAGGAAGCGAAGGAGTACGGCCTGGTAGACGTGCTCCTGAGCTCGCGCAAGAAGAGTCAGAAGGTTGTCGGCGCGAGCAGCTGAGGGGTCAGCACGTCCCCGCCGGTCTCGCGGGCGCCAGCGAGGCTGAGCGCTCCGTGGAGTCGATCGGTGCGTGTGGCGGCGGACATCTCGATCCAGCACGCCAGGACGGCGCCGATCGCGTGGGGCCGAGGCGGAGCGGCACCTGGATGGCGTGGGCCGCTCCCCGCACGGTGACGGAGCGGATGGCCGCCCTCGAGACGGAGTGCGAGTGTCTCGCCACTCTCGACGCCACTCGATGCCAGCGCGACGAGCCGGCGCCTCTCAACGCGGTTACATCGTGATGGCCGATCCGGAGGGGAACGAGTTCTGCTCGGACCGGACGACGGGAACGTCACCCCGGTGAGGTCTTCGGAGACGGCCCACAGCCGCTGCTGGACGGCCACCTCGTACGACTCGGGGCTGGAGGTGACGAGCCGGGGGTGGCGCTTGACCTCGCCGCGTCCGCCGGGACCGTAGTACTGGCCGCCGAGCGCGGCGGGGTCGGTGGCGGCGCGCGGGGTCGGCAGCGCGCCCATCGCCGGCGCCTGGCCGACCAGCGGCGCGAGCCAGGTCAGCGGAAGCCGGAGGAGGGCCGGGACGTTGCGGGCGAGTTCGGTGCTGGAGATACCGGGGTGCGCGGCCACCGCGACGGTGGTGCCGTGTGTGGCCAGTCGGCGTTGGAGCTCGTACGTGAACGTCAGGTTGACCAGCTTGGCCTGACCGTAGGCGCCGACCCGGCTGTACGACCGCTCCCACTGCAGGTCGTCGAATCGGATCGCGGCCTGGATGCGGTGGCCGGTGCTGCTGACCGTCACCACGCGTGAGCCGGGCACCGGCAGCATCAGGTCCAGCAGCAGCCCGGTGAGCGCGAAGTGGCCGAGGTGGTTGGTGCCGAACTGCATCTCGAAGCCGTCCGGGGTGTTCTGCTTCGGGGTGTACATCACCCCGGCGTTGTTGATCAGCAGGTCGAGCCGGGACCGCAGCGCCGCCGCGGCGGTACGGACGGAGTCGAGCGAGGTCAGGTCCAGCTCCTGCACGGTCACGTCGCCGGTCATGCGGGCCGCGGCCCGTTCGCCCTTCTCGACATTGCGTACGGCGAGCACCACTGACGCTCCTCGCTCGGCGAGCGCCTTGGCCGTCTCGTACCCCAGGCCGGTGTTGTTGGCGCCCGTCACCACTGCCACCCGTCCGCGCTGGTCCGGGATGTTCGCCGTCGTCCACTTGTGGCTCATGCTCTACCCCTAACTGGGCGAGAACGCGACACTGTTCAGCCTGCAGACCATGGTGATGGCCGGGGCGGTGTCGGCGTACAGCACACCCCCGCCCAGCCTGCAGGCCGCCTACCAGGCCGAACCGGAACTGGCCCGCTTCCACCTGGAACTCAGGGACTACTTGAGGCAGGCCCTGACCGCGACCCTCCTGGGCGTGCCACCCCGCCACTGACCTGCGTCGCATCGGGCAGACCACGACGACCGAGAGCGTGGCCGGACCCAATCCACGCTGATGGTCATCGATGTTGCCAGAGCGGGTCCAAACGTGTTGGAATGGCTCACATCGCCGCAGCGCGGGGGCAACCGCGCTGAGAACGGCCAGCACGGGAGCATCGCAGCACCGGCAGCGTGCCGCCTTTGGCAGGCACCCGCATGCCGCATCGCCGGGCCACCTCCATGACGACGGGCAGACATCCACGCCCGCGTCCGTGTCCCCGGTACGTGCCCCCGACGGCCGACGCGCTCGACGTCCGACCCTCCCCGGGGCGCCCGATCCGGTCTGCCAGCGCACCAGAACCGGCGACGAGGTGAGAAGCAGTCATGATTTCCCGAGAGAGTCTCGCGGGTTGGTACCGGACCCGTTTCGTGGGAGTGGCGGTGATCCTGCTGGCGGTGTCGGCCGGCGCGATCGTGCTGCTCAACCGGGCCGGCCCGGAGACGGATCCGGCGGATCTGCAGGGGCAGATCACGAGCCGGATGCGCAGCACGCTCGAACAGGCGGACCCGGGGCAGCACAACCACGCCGGGCACGGCGCCCAGCAGGTGACCACCGAGGAGAAGAAGCCGCCGGTGATCTGCGGGGTCCGCGTCTACGGCTACGAGCCGGCCGGGGTCACCGCGCTCGCCGACGTGCGGACGGTCTACGGCTTCCATCTCTGCGGGGTCGCCGAGCCGAAGCGCCCCTGGGACGTGGCGGTCAAGCTGGCCGGCCCCGTGATCATGGACATGACCACAGACCCTCCGGGCATCCAGGTGGTCGAGGCGACGGCCGACGTCAGGTTCGTCGACCGGCTGCGGGAGATGTTCCCGGACAGGTACGAGGAGCTGGCGCTCAAGGAGGCGCTTACCGAGTCGGAGATGGCCGACCAGCGCCGCCGGTACGACGCCGCGGCCGGGTTGTGACCAGGCCGGGCGGCCGGGCGTACCCGGCGGTAATCCCGGTCAACTCGATCCACATCCGACTTTAGGTAGATCAACGTTGATATTTACCGTCATAGATGTAACAGTTGCTTGGGAGCGTTCCCAATTTGATCTGCAGTCCCGAAGAACGGAGGATGAACAGTGCGTCCACACACGTCCGATCTATCCGGCGGGCGATCCCGGTCGACCGTCCGCCAGTCCCTCCGAGTGCTCGTCCTGCTGTTCGCCATGGTGGTCGGTACGCTGCCCTGGACCAGCGCGGCCCAGGCCCACGGCACCGTCATCAACCCGGCGAGTCGCGCGTACCAGTGCTGGAAGACCTGGGGCAACCAGCACACGAACCCGGCCATGCAGCAGCAGGACCCGATGTGCTGGCGGGCGTTCCAGGCCAACCCCGACACCATGTGGAACTGGATGAGCCAGCTGCGGGACGGCCTCGCCGGCCAGTTCCAGGCCCGCACCCCGGACGGACAGCTGTGCAGCAACGCCCTCTCCAGGAACGACGCGGTGAACCAGCCCGGAGCCTGGAAGGCGACCACCGTCGGCCGCAACTTCACGGTCCAGATGTACGACCAGGCCAGCCACGGTGCTGACTACTTCCGGGTCTACGTCACCAAGCAGGGGTTCAACCCGGCCACCCAGCGGCTCGGGTGGGGCAACCTCGACCTGATCACGACGACCGGGCGATACGCGCCAGCTCAGAACATCTCGTTCAACGTATCGGTCTCCGGACGCACCGGAAGCCACGTCCTGTTCGTGATCTGGAAGGCGTCACACATGGACCAGACCTACATGTGGTGCAGCGACATCAACATCACCTGATCGGCGGGACCGACAGCCGCGACACCACTCCGGCCCAGGGCGTTGCGTCCTGGGCCGGACTGCTCTTCCGGTTGCCGCCCGTCGCCGGCCAGGCCGGTCACCCGGTAGCGGCGCGCCGAGGCCCTCGTCGCGGGCCAGTGCGATCGCCTCGGCCCGCGTGCCCACGCGCAGCTTCACCAGCAGGGTCGAGACATTGTCGCGTACCGTCTTGGGGCTCACCCCCAGGCGTTGTGCGATGCCGCGAGCACCGGTGGCAGCAGCCCGTGCGCCAGGCTGCGGGTGGCCGACAGTCCGAGCCCGATGCCACTCAACGCGGTCCGAGCCCGTCGTGCAGATCCCGCCGCAGCACTGACGCCCGGTATGTCGGAGCCCGCCGAACAGGGTCTCTGGCACCGGACCCACCCTCAATAGGTTGAGGTCAGATGCGACCCCTCGTCGAGTCGGCCCGGTGCCGCTCGACGGGCTGGACGAGGCAGCCGCGGCGGTGGAGGTGCCCCGCGTCGACGGCCTACGGGATCAGCCGCTTCGGCGGTTACCCCACTGGCGCGGGCTCTGGACCGAGCCCCGGCCGCCGAAATGCTGACCCTTTCCATGCGGTTGAGGCGACGCGACCTTGCCCTTCGCGCGTCGGGCAGCCCGATTGGCGGGAACGGCAGGCTGGTCGGTCTCGGCCGTGGTCGAGGTGTCGGCCTCCGCCGCGTTGTCGTCTCGGACGGGCTCAGGCTCCGGCATCGGTGTCTCCCTTGATTCGTGGGGCGCCCTGCGGGCCATCGACAGCCGACGGACGCGGACTACTCGGTGCCGGTGTGGGCGTCTTGACGGTATCGCAACGCCGAGGCCGTCCGATTCACGGTCTCCAGCCCGCCTGTGGCAGCCGATACGCGAGGGTCCCACCGCGCGCCCCACACCCCGCCCCGGTCGGCTGACTTCGCAAGGCTGGGTGGGCGCACTGTCAGCAGAGGTCTGCGGGCTGTGCCCGGTGCGGGCACGCGGTGGACCGTGACGAACGACGTCAGCAGCCGAGCCGCTTGGCGGAGAGAGCGATGTCGTCGACCCAGAGGTCGAATTCGCCAGGTGTGGTGCCGCCCTGATAGAGCTGCCAGCCGACCTTCACGGTGTTCACCGTCGGCAGGACGAAGGGCAGGTCGTTGCCGCCGTGTTCGGTCGTCGACGCGCTCAGTTCCGGTTTCGCCACGTCGTCGATCCACACCGTGACGCGGTTGTCCGTCGGGTCCAGTTTCCACTCGAAGCACTGCCAGGTGTCCTCGGCAACCGGGGCGGACTCCCGCCAGTTGGTCCAGTCGCCGGTCGGGCCACCGTCGGCGCCCACACCCCAGAAGATTCCGGGGACTGTGGGCGCGTACTGGCCGCCGACCGGACGGACGACCTCCGAACTGCCGGTGCCGGTCGCCTCCACAAGCGTGAAGTGCGCCCAGTCGGGGGCGGTGGGGAACGCGTCGACGCGCAGCCGCATCCGGCCGTAGAAGCGGTTACCCGGCGCGGCGAAATCGTCGACGCGCAGGAACGCCCGTCCATTGTCGACCGTGTGGATGTGCAACACCTGGTTGCCGTGGCGGGCACGTTCGACGGTGAGCGTGCCGTTGCGGGTGTCGACGCCCCAGTCCAACGTGCTGGCGCCGCCACGCGGCAACCGCTCGAAGTCTTCACAGAAGAGCAGGTCACGGGTGCACGAGCGGTGGGAGGCACCCGACGCGACGGCCGGGACGCTGCCGGCTGTGGTGCCGAGGATCAGGGCGGCGGTGAACACCGCGAGGAAACGGCGCATGATCATCCTTCATGGCGTTGGGTCCCTACCGCGCGGGCAGGGGCCGGAACAGTGCTGTCGGACATCGCGATTCGCTGCCCACCTCGTCGCCGGTTCAGGTGCGTCGACGTGGCGTATCGGACGCCTCCGGCGCGGCGGAGAAGGAACGTCTCGTGTCGTGGGGACACGCGGCCGGGGCACGTACGGCGGACACCTGCCGTCGTCGTGGAGATGACCCGGCGGCGCGGCACGCGTCCGCCAGAGCGGCGCTCTGCCAGCACCGCGATGCTCCCGCGCTGACCCGTTCCCAGCGCGGTTGCCCCCGCGCCGCAGCGATGTTGGCCATTCCAGCACACCGGCGACCGTCCGGGCAACATCGACGACCGTCGCTGATTTGCGGACTGTCGACAAGCGAATCGTGATTCGACGAGGCCACAGTCGGCCCGCATTGCCGAACTCGTAGCGGTTCTGAGCGATGTGCCGGTGCTCACCGCGTCCCAGTCCAAGGGACTGGAATGGGACGCGGCGCTCCTCGTCGACCCGCAGGGCATCGCCGCCGAACCGCGCGGCTGGAACGGCCTCTACGTCGCGCTCACCCGATGCACCCAGGAACTCGGACAGCCGATACTCACGCGTTGATGACGATTGGGACACCGTGCTCGGACAACCGGAAGGCCGGCCGGCAGACGATCCGCTAGTCGCTGCCCTGGTCGTGGGGGACGGTGACGGTGACGGTGCAACCAACCGGCCGCCCGATCTCGTCGTGGCCGGCATACGTGAGGTGGTACACCCGGTTGCCGCCGTTCCCGGCACGTTCGGCCCGTAGCTTGCCGCTGGTGTCCGGCGCGCCGACGGCGAAGCCACTGACGTCCGTGGCGTCGCCCCCGGTCACGCTGGTCAGGGTGAACGCGTTCGGGCCGAGCACACCGTCGTGCAGGTCCACTGTGAGGTTGACGTCGACCAGCTTGTGGTTCGGTGGCCACAGGACCTGTCGGTCCGCCGCACAGTCGAGCTGCCGTACCGGCAGTGGCTCCGCCAGGGTGGCGGTGGCGTGGCCGATGGTCGCGGTGAGCCGACCGCCCGCCTCGTAGTACATGTGCGCCGTACGCCCGTCGAAGTAGAACGTCGGCGCGGCCGAGCGGCCGAGGTCGGGCGCTGCGGCCATCGAGTCGTGTACGACGCCGAGGTGGATCTCCTGGTCGAAGTCCGGCCCGACGTCGACCGCGTGCATGTTGCCGTCGGCGGCGTGGTAGATCACCAGGTTGCGGTCGTTCCAGCGCAGGAAGAACGGGCCGGAGGCGTTCGGGCCTTCGATGCCCTGCGGGGTCACGAGCGGTTCGGGCTGCATGGTCCAGGTCCGCGCGTCGTTGGAGACCGCCCAGCGGATCCGCCTCGACACCGGCCCGGTCGGTCCCGGCAGCGCGGCGGTCGGGTTGTCCATGAAGACCATCAGGTACCGGGTGCCCAGCCGGGGCACGGACTGCTCGAACACCCGGGCGTAGGAGGTCTCCCCACCGGTCGAGTCGTTCCGGCTGACCGCAGTCCCGCCGTAGTCGAAGTGGATGCCGTCGTCGGATGTCGCGTACCGGGTGATGGAGTTCTCGCCGTGGAAATAGAGGAAGAGCCTGTTCTCACCCTCGATCCACACCGCGTGCGGTGAGGAGATGTGGCTGACCGTGGCGTAGTGCGGCAGCCAGGTGTTGCCGATCAGGGGGTTCGCGGCGTACTCCGTCCACGGACCGTCTATCGAGTCGGAGTAGGCGAGGGCGATCCCGCCGGGACGCTCGTGCGGCGCGTAGTACAGGTAGTAGGCGCCGAGCGGGTTGGGGAAGTAGTCGGCGGCCCGGATGACGCTCGGGAAGATGAACTCGTTCGTCGGGTTGTAGGCGAGGGCGCCCTTGTCGAACGCGGTGCCCTGGTAGGTGAACTGGGGGAAGTCGAGCGGGGGTTCGGCGGCTGCCGGTCGGGCGCCGGCCAGGGCGGCGACGAGCAGGCCGGCGCTGGCGGCCGCCAGGACGGCGCGTCGGGACGACGGGGCGGATGGTCTCGTCATGCGGCTTCCTCTTCGGTCGGTCGGATCGGCGGCACGAACGGCGCGGTGTGACGCTCAGTAAGAACGCAGGGGACATCGATCGACGGACGCCCCTTGGCGCCGGCGAGCTAATACGTATTAGCATCTATGTTTCTCGAATGTTGCGTGACCGACGGCACTCCTGTCAAGAGGCGGCGGCAGGCCCGGGGGCGGACGGCAACCCGCCGCGAACCCCGACCGCTAATGCGCATTACTCCAGCGAGTTCACCGGCCCGAAATCTTGCGTCCACCCCTTGACACGGGGTGGACCACCGGCCAAGCTCCTTCCCAACGCCGATCGCTAATACGCATTAGCAGCACCGAAGGGACCTGACGTGACCGCTCCCCCCAGACGTGTCACCCAACGTGACATCGCGCGGATGGCTGGCGTCAGTCAGGCGACGGTGTCACTGGTGCTCAACAACCGGACCGACGCCGACGTCCGCATCGCCCCGGAGACCCGGGACCGCGTGCTGCGGGTCATCGCCGAGACCGGCTACGCCGCCGACCCCGTGGCCCGCCGCCTCGCCTCACGGTTCAACCGGATCATCGGCGTCTTCACGTACGAGCCCGCCTTCCCCAGCGGCAGCCGGGACTTCTTCCACCCGTTCCTGCTCGGCATCGAGGAGTACGCCGAGAGCGTCGGGTGCGACCTGCTGCTGTTCACCAGCGCACCGGTCATCGACGGCCGGCGACGCATCTTCCACCAGGACAACCGGCTCCGTCTGGCCGACGGGTGCATCCTGCTCGGGCGCGAGATCGACGGCGCGGAGCTGGACCGGCTCAACCGCGACGGATATCCGTACGTCGCCGTTGGGCGCCGGGACGACGCCGGCGGCCCGGTCCCCTACGTCGGCGCCGACTACGCCTCGGCGGTGGCCCAGCTCGTCGAGGTGGCGCTGCGGCACGGTCACCGCCGCCTGACGTACGTGAGCACGGGCACCACCGCGGAATCCTCCGAAGACCGGCGCCGTGGGTTCCACGCCGCCGCGGCGACCGCGGAGAGCGCCGGGCAGATGTCGGCGCTGGCCACCGAGGCCGACACCACCATCGACACCCTGCTGGCCGACGGGACCACCGTCGCCTTCGTGGAGGACTTCGCCACGGCGGTCGCGCTGGAGTCGGCCACCCGCCGGCGGGGCCTGACCGTGCCCGGCGACCTGTCGATCGTGACCCTCGGCGACCCGACGGTTCCGGTCCCCACCGACATCACGTTCACCGGGTTCCGCATCCCCCGCGAGGAGATGGGCCGCCAGTCGGTCGAGGTGCTGACCGGCGTCATCGACGGAAGCGCGGACGGTGTCCAGCAGCGACTTCTCCCCTGCGAACTCGTCGAGGGCATCACCCTCGGCACCCCTGATCCGGCGGTTGACCGGCGCTGAGCGGTCGACCGCGCAACTGGAAGGAAACACGTGGTACTCATGCGTACGGACGTCCTCGTCGTCGGGGGCGGACTGGGCGGCGTCGCCGCGGCGCTCGCCGCGGCCCGGGCCGGCCGGTCCGTCATCCTGACCGAGGAGTTCGACTGGCTCGGCGGGCAACTCACCAGCCAGGCCGTCCCCCCGGACGAGCACTCCTGGATCGAGCAGTTCGGCGCCACCGCCAGCTACCGGGAACTGCGCGACGGCATCCGCGACTACTACCGCCGCCACTACCCGCTGACCGAGCGGTCGCGGGCCTGGACCGACCTCAACCCCGGTGCGGGTTGGGTGAGCCGGCTCTGCCACGAGCCGCGGGTGGCTGTCGCCGTTCTCGACCAGATGCTCGCCCCATACCTCGGTTCGGGCCGGCTTCGGGTGCTCCAGCCGTACCGGCCGGTGGCCGCGGAGACCGACGGGGACCGGGTGACCGGCGTGACCCTCGCGCACCGCGACCGGGACCAGCGGATCGACGTCGTCGCGCCGTACATCCTGGACGCCACGGAGACCGGAGAGCTGCTGCCGCTGACCGGCACCGAGTACGTCACCGGGTTCGAGTCGCAGGCGGAGACGGGTGAGCCGAGCGCCCCGGCCGAGGCCCAGCCAATGAACATGCAGGCGGTGTCCGTCTGCTTCGCCCTGGACCACGTCGACGGTGACCACACCATCGACCGTCCCGCGGGGTACGACTTCTGGCGCGACTACAAGCCCGACTTCTGGGGTGACCGGCTGCTGTCCTGGAAGTCGCCGCACCCGCGCACGCTGGAGATCGTCGAGCGCAGCTTCACCCCCAACCCGGACGACGACCCGTTGAGCGTCAACGCCGACCAACGCGTCAACCCCGGCGACGGCAACCTGTGGACGTTCCGCCGGATCGCCGCGCGGCGCAACTTCACCGACGGCGCGTACGGCAGCGACATCACGCTTGTCAACTGGCCGATGATCGACTACTTCGAGGGACCGGTCATCGACGTGCCGAACGCGTCGTGGCACCTGTCCAAGGCCCGCGAGCTGTCGTACTCGGTGCTCTACTGGATGCAGACGGAGGCGCCCCGACCGGACGGCGGCACCGGCTTCCCGGGCCTGCGGCTGCGCGGCGACGTGACAGGCAGCGCGGACGGCCTGGCCCAGGCCCCGTACATCCGCGAGTCCCGCCGGATCCGGGCCGAGTACACAGTGGCCGAGCAGGACCTGTCCCTGGCGGTCCGGGGCAACCACGGCGCGGTCAGCTACCCGGACGCGGTGGGCGTGGGCATGTACCGGATCGACCTGCACCCGTCGACCGGCGGCGACAACTACATCGACGTCGGCTCCTGCCCGTTCGAGATCCCGCTCGGCGCGCTGATCCCGCAGCGGATGGAGAACCTGCTGCCGGCCGGCAAGAACATCGGCACCACCCACATCACCAATGGCAGCTACCGGCTGCACCCGGTCGAGTGGAACGTCGGCGAGGTCGCCGGCCTGCTCGCCGACTTCTGTCTGGCGCGGGGCGAGTCCCCGCGTGCGGTCCGCAACACCCCCCGTCTGCTGGCTGAATTCCAGGACCGCCTCACCGCGGCCGGCGTGGAACAGCGCTGGCCGCAGATCGCGGGCTACTGAACACACCCCCGGTAAGGAGAACATTGTGAGAGCAGGAAAGGCCCTGCGCGGCGTCGCCGTGGCACTGGCCGGCGCGCTCGCCCTGACCGCCTGCGGCGGCGGTGGCGACGCCGACGACAGCGGCCCCGCGAAGCTGCGGATGACCGTCTGGTCGGCCAACGAGGCGCACCTCAAGCTGTTCAACGAGATCGCTGAGGAGTACCGCAAGAGCCACCCGGACGTGGCCGAGATCAAGTTCGATCCGCTGCCGTTCGACACCTACACCACGACCCTGACCACACAGATCGCCGGCGGGAACGCGCCCGACCTCGCGTGGGTGTTCGAGAACTCCGCCCCGGACTTCGTCGCCTCGGGCGCGCTGCTGCCCCTCGACGACACGCTCAAGAAGGCTGAGGGTTACCAGTACGAGGACATCTCCCCCGCCACCCTCAAGCTCTGGCAGAACGAGGGGAAGCTGTATGCGTACCCCTTCTCCACCTCGCCGTTCGGGGTCTTCGTCAACACCGACATGCTCAAGAAGGCCGGGCAGAAGACCCCGGCCGAGCTGATCGCGGCCGGTCAGTGGACCTGGGACAACGCCCTGGCCACCGCCGCGGCGACGGCGGTCAAGTCCGGCAAGGCCGGCCTGGTCATTCGGGACTTCGACTACAAGGGCTGGGACAACCTGTCCACATTCTGGACCGGATGGGGAGCCCAGGCGTGGAGCGAGGACGGCAAGACCTGCGGCTTCAACAGCCCGGAGATGGTCGACGCGATGACCACCCTGCACAAGGCCACCTTCACTCAGAAGGCGCTGCCCGGCCCGGGCACGACAGCCGACTTCTTCGCCGGTGACTCGGCCATGACGATCACCCAGATCTCCCGCGCCTCGCTGCTCAAGGACGGCGGCTTCGGGTGGGACCTGGTGCCGCTGCCCGCCGGGCCGAAGGGGAACTACGCGGTGGTCGGCCAGGCCGGCGTCGGGGTGATGAAGAAGAGCCCGCACGCCAAGCAGGCAGCCGACTTCCTGGCCTTCCTCACCAACCCCACGAACTCGGCGAAGCTCGCCCAGTTCTTCCCGCCGCCCCGCCAGTCGCAGCTGACCGCCGAGACCCTCGCCAAGACGAACCCGCAGCTCAAGCCGGAGCAGCTGCAGAAGGTCGTCATCGACGGCATCACCAGCGGCGTGGTCAAGCCCAGCCACTCCGGACAGGCCGAGCTGAGCCAGCAGGTCCGCGCCGGCCTCGACCCGCTGTGGCAGCCGAACGCGGACGTCAAGGCCGTACTCGACGGCGTCTGCGCCAAGATCCAGCCGCTGCTGGCGAAGTAAGGCCAACGATCATGACCCAGACGGACACCAGGGTGGGCTCGGCTGCTGCCGGGCCCGCCCCGGGCCCGGCCCGGCCGTTCTGGACCAGCCGCCGCCGGGACCAACTCGCCGGTTATGCGTTCATCGCCCCGCAACTGCTCGGCAGCGTCGTCTTCGTGATCCTGCCGCTGATCCTCGTGCTCTGGTACAGCCTGCACGAGTGGAACGTGCTCGCCGGGACCTTCGAATTCGTGGGCACCGACAACTACAGGGCTCTCGCCGATGATCCCAACCTCGGCGCGGTACTGCGCGCCACCGGGCTGTTCTCGATCGGCCTGGTAGTGGTCAACCTCGGCCTGGCCCTGCTGCTGGCCGTCCTGCTCAACCAGAGGCTGCGGGGCACGATCCTGTTCCGCACGCTGTTCTTCTCCCCCGTGGTGGTCTCGCTGGTCGCCTGGACCATCGTCTGGGGTTTCCTGCTTCAGGACAACGGCGGGATCAACGGGCTGCTCGACACCGTCGGCGTGCACGGGCCGAACTGGCTGCGCGGCGAGGGCACCGCGATGGTGTCCGTGATCGTCGTGCAGGTGTTCAAGAACGTCGGCCTGAACATGGTGCTGTTCCTGGCCGCCCTGCAGGGCGTGCCGGCCGAACTGTACGAGGCCGCGGAGGTGGACGGGGCGAGCCGGATGCGCCAGTTCTGGCGGATCACCGTACCGCTGATCAGCCCGACGATCCTGCTGACCTCGATCATCACCGTGGTCGGGTCGCTGCAGGTCTTCGCGCAGATCGCGGTGCTCACCCAGGGCGGACCCGGCACGTCGACGACCGTGCTCGTCTACTACCTGTACCAGCAGGCCTTCCAGTTCCATCACTTCGGCTACGGAGCCACGCTGTCGATCCTGCTGTTCGTCATCGTGCTCGCCCTCACCGTGCTGCAGTGGCAGATGCGCAAGAGGTGGGTCTTCCATGAATCGTGACCTGTCCCGACGGACCAAGCTGGTGCTCTACGGGGTGCTGCTGGTCCTGGCGATCCCGTTCGTCTTCCCGACCTGGTGGATGGTCACCTCGTCGCTGAAGCCGGTGGCGGACATCTTCGCCTTCCCGCCGAAGCTCCTGCCGACCAACCCGCGGTTCGACGCCTACCAGCGGGTGTTCGAGTTGCAGCCGTTCGGGCAGCAGTACCTGAACAGCCTCTACATCGCGCTGGTCGTCACGGTCGGCACCATGGCCGTGTCGGCGCTGGCCGGATACGCCTTCGCGCGCATCCGGTTCCGGGGCCAGAACGTGTTGTTCCTGGTCGTCCTCGCGGGCCTGCTCATTCCCAGCGAGGTGACGATCGTGCCGCTGTTCCAGATGTTCTTCAAACTCGGTCTGGTCAACACCCACTGGCCGCTGATCCTGGTGCCGATCTTCGGCGCGCCGAGCGTCCTGGCGACGTTCATCATGCGGCAGTTCTTCATCAGCCTCCCCGGTGAGCTGGAGGAGGCCGCCCGGGTCGACGGGCTGGGCCGCCTCGCCACCTTCTGGCGGATCGCCCTGCCGCTGTCGCGGCCGGCGCTGGGCGCGGTGGCCATCTTCACCTTCCTGCACAGCTGGAACCTCTACCTGGAACCGATCGTGTTCCTCTCCTCTCCGGAGAAGTTCACCCTGCCCCAGGCGCTCACCCAGTTCGTCGACGCCTACGGCGGTCCCATGTGGGACGTCCAGATGGCCGCGGCGTCAATGACCGCGCTGCCTGTCCTGGTGGTCTTCGTCATCGCGCAGAAGCAGTTCGTCGAGGGCCTCGCGCACACCGGCCTCAAGGGATGACGACACCGGTTGTCGGCATCGACATCGGTGGCACCAAGACGGCGGCCGCGCTCGTCGACCGGGCCGGGCGGGTGCTGGAGCGCCGCGAGGCGCCAACGCCCGCCCGGTCCGGGCCCGAGGCGGTGCTGGACGCCGCCGCCCGGCTGGCCGCCGACCTGCTCGGCGCGACCACCGGGCCGGTGGGCGTGGGCACCGCCGGGACTGTCGATCCGGCGACCGGCGGCATCCGGTACGCCACCGACAGCCTGCCCGGCTGGACGGGCACCCCGGTCGCCGACGCGCTGGCCGCCCGGCTGGGTCGAGGAGTGCGGGTCACCAACGACGTGAACGCCGCCGCGCTGGGCGAGTGCTGGGCCGGCGCCGGACAGGACCGCGCCGATGTGCTGCTGGTGGCCGTCGGCACCGGGCTGGGCGGGGCGATCGTCCGGCACGGCCGGGTCGAGGCCGGCGCCCGCGGGGCAGCCGGCGAGGTCGGGCACCTGCCGGCCCCGGGCGCCGAACGGCTGCGGTGCGGGTGCGGCCGGTACGGGCACCTGGAGGCGATCGCCTCCGGCAGCGGGCTGGCCGCCGCGTACCTGATCGAGACCGGCGCCCACGTCACCGGACGGACCGTGGCGCAGCGCGCCGCAGCCGGAGACGGGGTCGCCCAGCGGGTCGTGGAGCGGGCGGGAGCCGTCCTCGGCGCGGCCCTGGCGGGGTTGGTGGCGCTGCTCGACCCGGACGCCGTCCTGGTGGCCGGAGGGGCGGCCGGTTCCCTGCTGCCCTCCGCGTCGGCCGCCTACTCGGCCGAGGTGCCCGCCGGCTGGGCCGCCGTTCCACTGCTGCCCGCAACGCTTGGCGCTGACGCCGTGGTCGTCGGCGCCGCCCGACTGGCCATCGACTGACCCCACATCGAAAGGACCGACAGGTGAGCGTGCTCGACGACCTGGCCGGAGGGCTGGTGGTGTCCTGCCAACCGTTGCCCGACGACCCGGACGATCCGATGCGAGACCCGTACGTCCAGGCCCGGGTGGCGGCCGCGGTGGTACGCGGCGGCGCCGTGGCCGTCCGGGTCAACGGACCGGACGACGTCCGAGCGGTACGCCGTGCCGTCGACGTGCCGGTGATCGGGCTGTACAAGCACGGCACCGATGACGTCTTCATCACCCCGACCGCGACCCACGCGCTCGAGGTGGCGCTGGCCGGTGCGGACATCGTCGCGATCGACGCCACCGACCGCCCCCGACCGGACGGACGCGCCTTCGCCGACACGGTCCGCGCGCTCCGCGAACGGACCGACGCACTGGTCCTGGCCGACGTCTCCACCGCCGCCGAGGGCGTCGCAGCCGTCGAGGCCGGCGCGGACGCCGTCGCCACCACACTGTCCGGCTACACACCGGCCAGCGCACCGACCGACGGGCCCGACCTCGGGCTCGTGGAACGACTCGTCGCACTGCTGCCCGTGCCGGTGATCGCCGAAGGGCGCTACCGCGGCACGGAACAGGTCGGCCAGGCATTCGAGGCGGGCGCCCACGCGGTGGTGATGGGCAACGCCGTCACCTCACCGCTCTGGATCACCCGCCGACTCGTGCCGGCCACCCCCCGCGCGGCGAGCGCCCCGAAACAGAGGGAGTGAGCATGAGAAGACGTACCCTCCTGGCCACCGGCATGGCCGGGCTGACCACCGTGGCCGTCGGCCGACCCGCGTTCGCCGGGCCCGGCAGGCGGCAGCTGACCGTGGCACTGGTCCCGTTGGACGACCGGCCCGTCAACACGTACGCCGCGCAGATGACCGCGGCCAGCGCCGGCGCCCAGGCGCAGCTGCCGCCACGGGAACTGCTGGGCCGCTTCTTCACCCCCGGCGACGGAGCCGCCATCGCCCGCTGGCTCGGCACCACCGACGGCGTCGACGGGTACGTGATCTCGGTCAGCATGCTCGCGTACGGCGGCCTGATCGCCTCACGCACCGCCGCCCCGACCCTGGCCGCCGCCCTGGCGACCCTGGCCGCGATCCGAACCCTGCGCTCCACCCGGCCGGAGGCGGTGATCGAGGTGCACGACACCATCCAGCGCCTCGCCATCACCAGCACGGGCACCGAGCTGGACCAGTACCGCGACCTGCTGGTCTCCTGGGCGAAGCTCTACGACCAGGTGGTGAACCTCGGGCAGGAGGAGTTGCGAGCCCAGCTCGACGCCGTCCGGGTGCGGATCCCCGACCAGGTCGTCGAGGACTATCTCGCCGCGCGGGCCCGCAACCACCAGGTCAACCGGCTCATGGTCGAGTGGGTCGCCGACGGCACCATCAACCACCTCGTGCTCTCCGAGGACGACACCGCGCCCGTCGGCCTGGCCCGAGCCGAGCGGGTGGAGTTGGAGGCGCTCGTCGCCCAACTCGGCGTCGGCGACCGGGTGGAGATCTTCCCCGGCGCCGACGAGGTCAACGCGCTGCTGGTCGCGCGGGTGATCGCCGCCGGCACCAACCCCACGTACCGCGTGGAGTACGCCGGCGTCTCCGGTGAGGCCTGGACCGCGCAACTGGAGGGCATCCCGTTCGCGGAGAACATCCGGCGGCACGTCACCTCGGTCGGAGGACGGGTCGTCAGCGGCGACGCGGACATCGTGCTCGCCGTGAACACCCCCTCGACGGTACCCGGGCAACGGGCCGCCGACCTGGACGCCTTCGTCGGACGGATCGGCACGCTGCTGGCCGCCGGCACCCCGGTCATCGTGGTGGACCCGCTCATCGTGAACAAGGCCGACCACGACCTGGTCGCGCGGATGGAGAACCACCTGGATCTCGCGGCGCTGCTGTCGTACTCGGGGTGGAACACCGGCGGCAACGCGCTCGGCCTGGCGCTCAGCCACGGCACCGCCCGGTGGGCGTACCTCCGCTCCTCCGGCAGCGGGTTCGGCGTGCCGGACCTGCGCGCGCCGGGCCAGGCGCACGCCGAGTACCTGCTCTACCGGTTAGTCAAGGACGACCCGTGGAAGAACATCGTGCAGGTCGAGGCGTACGCGCACGCACGGGCGCGGGGCTGGGACCCGCTCGCGCTCACCTCCGAGCAGAAGACCTACTTCGACGGTTGGGTCAGCGAACGGCTGGTACCCCTGACCGAGCGGTACTTCGCCGACCACTTCGCCGGGCACCGCATCGTGCTGGGCCGGCGTGGCGCGAAGACGTTCACGGCGACCCTGACCCGCTTCGAGTCGGCGCGCGTCGAGCTGCCGTGGGACCGGCTCTTCGAGGTGATCCTCGAGCCTCGGCTGCACCTGTCCTGACCGGCAGGTGACGCCGCCCGAGCCTCGGTGACCGACCGGTCCGCCCGCGTGAACATCGGACGTTGGTCGTGGGCGGGGCAGGAGCGCTACCCGGGCTTCTGCCCCGCCCTCGTCCGTAAGCGGGACCCGCGAACGGAGGCGCAGGCCCTCGGAGCTGAAACGCTCACCGTGTTGACGCTCGCCGAAGCCGAACACCAGTTCCCCATGCACCTGGACCTCATCGCATCCGTCGTGCAACGCGGCCGGTTCCCGCGACCGTTCCCTGAGGCGTGATCCGTCGGTCAGCCCAGGCGGGCGGTCACCGCGGCGACCACCTGCTCCTGTTCCGGCACGAGATAGAAGTGGTCACCGGGGAACGTCGCCACCTCGAAGCCGCCGGTGGTCAGCTCCTCCCAGGCCCCCACCGTCGACGTGGTGCAGGTCGGATCCTCGACGCCCAGGTAGCCGACGATCGGGGCCTTGACCTTCGCCGGTTCGCGCGGCAAATAGCGGTAGAGCATCCGCAGGTCTCCCCGGAGCGGGGGCATGATCAGTTCGCGGAGTTTCGGTGACCGCAGCAGCACCGGATCGACCTCGCCCAGGGCGCCGATCCGGCTCAGCAGGTATTCGTCGTCGGCGAGATCCGGATCGAGTTCGACCCGGCTGACGTGCGGCGCGCCGTGTCCCGAGACGAAGAGCACGCTCGGCGTGAAGCCGTACCTGGACTCCAGGACCAGTGTGACCTCGTACGCCACCGACGCGCCCATGCTGTGGCCGAAGAATGCGATCGGCCGGTCCAGGTACGGCACGAGCACGTCACTGATCCGCTCGGCGAGCACGTCCATCTGATCCACGCACGGCTCCAGCAGACGGTCCTGCCGACCGGGGTAGCAGACCGCCAGCAGATCGGTGGCGCCGTCGAGCAGGCCCGCCCAGGGTTGGAACACGTTGGCGTTCCCACCGGCGTGCGGGAAACAGACCAGCCGCAGGTCGGACCGTTCCGCACGGCGGAAGGACCGCAGCCACCGGCCGCGTACCTCGGCCTCTGTCATCTCCACGTTTCTCCTCCCGCCGGGCCGCTGCCCGGTCAGTCCGACATCGCCACCAGGATGCGGCGGCTCCCGGTGTACGGCCGCCGACCGTGCGCCACCAGCACGTTGTCGATCAGGAGCAGGTCACCGACCCGCCAGTCCACGTCGATCGCCGCGTCCAGCCCTCGGTCGCGGACCTGGAACACGTACTCGTCGGGGATCGGGCTGCCGTCGGCGAAGGTGACCGACTGGGGCAGCTCGTCCTGCGACATCACCTGGGTCATCACCCGGGCGACCTCGTCGTCCAGAGCGGCCGGGTGCCACTGGTCGCTCTGGTTGAACCACACCTCCACACCGGTCACCGGGTGCCTGGTGGTGGCCGGGCGCACCTGGCTCACCCGCAGCCCGTCGGCGGTCCACTTCCAGTTCGCCCCGGTGCCGTCGAGAAACGCCTCGACCTCCGCCCGGTCCTCCGTCTCGAAGGTCTGCTGCCAGCTCTTGCCCAGCCCCAGGCCGTCGTGCAGGTTCTGCTGATAGCACACCCCGCCTGCGAAGGCGGCGCGGACCTCCGGGTCGAGGGATTCCAGCCAGAGCTGGGCGTCGACCACCGGGGTGGCGCCGCCGGTCGCCGCGGCGATCTGGCAGTAGAACAGCAGGCGGGCCGGCCAGTGCGCCGCGTACGACAGTTCGTTGTGCATGGAGATGGTGTAGGGCGCCGGGTACTCCGTCGAGGTGTAGACGTTGCGGCCGACCTTGGTGCGGGGCGAGTTGCCGTGCACGTAGGCGAGCCTGTTGGGCAGCACCATGTCCATCACCGGGTCCAGCGCGCCCGGCTCGACGCCGAAGCCCCGGAACACCAGCGCCTTCTCGGCGGTGAGCAACGCCGTCAGGTCCACCTCCCGTAGATGCTCGACCAGCCCGTCGACGGTGGCCGCGCATCCGGCGCTGCGGGGCGTGATCTCGTGCGGCTGCCACGTGCCGTGCTCGCTCATCGGTAGGTCTCCTCCACGCCAGGTCGGTCCACTGCCGGCAGCCTGACGTGGGCAGCCATATTTCCTCGATATCGTCGCCGGGCTCAATCACGCGGATCGCGGCCGGCCGCCGTCGTCGCCAGCTCCGCGTCCGCCCGCTCGGCAGCGACCCGCTCCGCGTCGGCCCGCTCGGCAGCCGCCTCGGCACGTTCCGCCTCGGCGGCGGTACGGGTGCCGAAGGCCAGCACCGCCAACGCCGCGATCACCACCATCGTCGCGCCCACGACGGCCAACGCCATCTCGATGGTTACGGCGTCCAGCAGGAAGCCCGCGAACAGCGCGCCTATCGAGTTGGCGCCCGAGGAGAGCAGGGTGAAGATCGAGCCGGCCCGGCCGCGCAGCTCGTCGGGAGTCGTCCTGAGCAGGTACAGCATCCCGGCCACGTTGCCGATCCCGGCGCCGTAGTTGATCAACGCGAGGATCACACTGACCGCCGCCAGCCCCGGCGCCACGACCAGCAGCGGCATCAGCACCGCCCACGCCACGTTGATGCCGACCATCATCCGGCGGATGCCCCACCGGCGCAGGTACGCGTTACTGGTCATCGCGCCCGCCATGCCGAAGACACTGTTGACCGCCAACAGCAGACCCACCGTCGCGGGCGTGCCGTCCCGATCCTTGACCAGCACCACCAGGCCGAGGCCGAGAACCTGGAAGAGGATGTTGCTGGCCGCGAAGAGCCACAGCGCCCGACGCAGGTAGAGCTTGCCCCAGATGAAGACGACACCTTCCCTGATCTGGGCGATCAGCCCGCCCGCCGCGCCGTCCGGCGGCCGGGGCGCCCGCAGGTCCCGTCGGACGAACAGCAGGGTCACCAGCGACATCAGGTGCACCCCGGTGGCGAACAGGAACGGCGCGAACCGGGCAGCGGCGTAGAGTACGGTGCCGGTCGGCTGACCGAGGATGCTGGCGGCGTTGGCCCGCGACTCGTTGGCGGCCGTCGCCGCGCCCAGTTGGTCGCGGGGCACCACAGCGCACACCGCGGCTCGTTCCGCCAACGCGTAGCAGATGCCGAGGGTGGCCTCCAGGAACGCGACCACCATCAGGTGCGGCAACCGCACCGCGTCGAGCAGCGCCACCACCGCCACGCTGCCGGCTCCGAGTACGCGGCCGGCGGTGCAGACCAGCATCGTCGTACGCCGGTTCCACCTGTCGACAAGCGCGCCGGCCGGTAGTTGGGCGACGAGGTTCGGCAGCAGCGCGGCGAAGGTGACGAGGCTCGCCGCGGTGGCCGAACCGGTCGACCAGTAGACCAGCAGTGTGTAACCGATGGAGGTGGCCCGGGCACCGAGCGCGGAGAGCCCCGAGCCGGTCCAGAGCAACAGGAAGTCCCTGTTGCGGGTGAGCCTCGCCGCGCGGCGGGCGGGTCTGCCCGGCGGCGGCTCGAGGACCGTCACCGCGTCGTCCCGCCCGCGCGCGACCGGCACCATTCAAGCACCGCCATCGCACTGTAGAGCTTGTTCTCCGCCTGACCGAACGCGATGCTCGCCGGCCCGTCGAGCACCTCCGAGGTCACCTCCTCGCCGCGATGCGCCGGCAGGTCGTGCAGGAACACCGCGTTCGGGCTGTACCGCCAGAGGTCCTGTTCGACCCGGAACGGGGCGAAGACATGTCGCCAGTCCGGGTCCGGCTTCACGGTGCCGGTGGTCTGCCAGCGAGTGGTGTAGATGGCGTCGAGATCGCCCGGCAGGTCGGACATGTGGCACCGCTCGACGATGCTCGCCCCACTGATCTCGGCCTGCCGGGTGGCGTCGACCAGGATCTGGGCGGGCAGGCCGTAGCCGGGCGGGGTACGCAGTTCCAGTTCCACGCCCGGAAACCGGGTGAGCGCCAGGGCGAGCGCGTTGGCCGTGTTGTTGGCCTCGCCCAGGTAGAGCAGGCGCAGCCCCTCGATCCGGCCGAACTGCCGCAGCAACGTGGTCAGGTCTGTCAGCGCCTGGGTGGGGTGCTCCTCGGCGCTCATCGCGTTGAGCACCGACATCCGACTCTGGGCGGCCCAGGCCCGCAACTCGGCCGGGTCACCGGCCGTGCGGGCGACAAGCACGTCGAGCATTCCGGACAGCACCCGGCCGGTGTCGGCGCTGGTCTCCCCGGTGTTGGTCTGCAAGTCCTGCGGGCCGTACTGGATCACGCCGGCGCCGAGCCGCAGTGCGGCGCTGGTGAAGGCGGTGCGCGTACGCGTCGAGGTCTTGAGGAAGTAGACCCCAGCCACCTGCCCGGCGAGCGGGCTGCCGCACTCGCCTGCGGCGAACGCGGCACCCCGGGCGACGATCGAGTAGAGGTCCCCGTCGGTCAGGTCGCGGATCGACACCAGGTGCCGTACCTGCCGGACGGTGGAGTCGGTGACCGGCGCGGAGAGGCTCGGCATGGTCATCATCGCATGTCCTCCGTCCGTGCGGTGTTCGTGTGCGACGTCAGCAGCGACACGACCTCGTCGCCCGCCTCGCCGTTGGTCAGCAGAACCAGCCCGGACCCGTCCGGAACCCGGCCGGTGACGAGCGCCCGGTAGCCGGCGATGTGGCCCCGGTGGGTGAACTCCACGCGCGTCTCAGCGCCCCCCTCGATGCGGTCCACCATGCAGCCGAGCCCGAAGACGCCGCCCGGCCCGGTGGTCAGTTGCGCCAGCACCAGCTCCCTGCTGAGCAGGGCGGACTCCCCCCGGTAGCCGATCTGGATCTCCCTGATCAGCGTGGCCAGGTCGGTGGCGGTGCTCCAGAGGCCGGCCGCCGCCTGGTCCGCACGCACCTCCCAACCGTGTGGGTGCGGCTCGCCCCGCTCGTCGTGCCCGGTGGCCACCGGCCGGCCGGACGTCTCCGGGAAACCCTGGTCGAAGCTGCTGCCGGTCATCCCCAGTGGCGCGAAGACCAGCTCGGCCATCAGGTCGGCGAAGGGCGTCGCGGTGACGTCCTCCATGAGCTGCTGGACCACCACGAAGTGGCTGTTGCGCTCCACCGCGACCGGGTCGGGCACGTCGAGGGCCCGCACCGGGTCGGTGGGCACGCCACGGCCGAGCAGCAGGTCCGACAGCGGCGGTACCGGGCCACCGCGCGGGTGTCCGGTGCTGCCCGTCGACGTCAGACCGGCGACGTGGCTGAGCAGGTGCCGGAGGCTCACCGGTCGGTCGGCGGGCAACTGCCACGCCTTGAGGTACGCGTTGGCGTCCGCGTCGAGCTGGAGGGCTCCCCTGTCGACCAGGGCCAGCGCACCCACCGCCGCGACCAGCTTGCTGACCGAGCCCACCTGGAAGATGGTCTGCGGAGTCACCGGCGCGTCCCCGCCCGACGTGCCGTGCCCCACCGCGAGGACCTGCGCCAACTCGCCGTCCACGAGCACGGCCAGCGAGGCGCCGGGCACCCGCGTCTCGGCGAGCAGCGGCCCGACCGGGGGCAACGGCGCGACCCGGGGCAGGGCCACAGCTCGCGCCGCCCCGGCCGGGGTGATCGCGGCCAGGTCGGCCAGCGGTCGGTCCAGCATCGCCTGTTGCAGGGTGAGCGGGAGGCCGGCCTGCCGGGCCGCGGTGACCATGGGAACCACCAGCAGGGAGTGCCCACCCAGGGCGAAGAACCGGTCCTGACGATCGATCCTCGGCACGTCCAGCAGCTCGGCCCAGATCCCGGCGAGGATGGTCTCGGCCAGGCCCTGTGGTGGGGCGATCTCCGCCTCGGTCCGCAGGGGCGCCGCCGGCAACGCCCGCACGTCCACCTTGCCGTTGGGATTGAGCGCGATCGTGTCGACCGGCACGAAGGCGGCCGGGACCAGGGCGGCGGGCAGCCGCCGGGCACAGTGCGCAGCCAGGTCCTCGGCACCACCCACGTGGTACGCGATCAGCTGGTTGCCGCCGCCGGGCGCCGGGCGGGCCAGCACCGCCGCGTCGCGTACGGCGGGATGGTCGAGGAGCACCGCGCGGATCTCGGCCGGCTCCACCCGGTGCCCACGGATCTTCACCTGGTCGTCGACCCGACCGAGCAGGTCGAGCTGCCCATCCGGCAACCAACGGCCACGGTCACCGGTGCGGTACAACCGGGAGCCCGCCGGCCCGTACGGGTCGGGCACGAACCGGGCGGCGGTGTGTACGGGCTGCCCGGCGTACCCCCTGGCGAGTTGCGGCCCACCGAGGTGGACCTCGCCGACCGCGCCGACCGGCACCGGCTCCAGCCGAGCGTCCAGCACGTAGGTACGCATTCCGCCGAGCGGTCGACCGATCGGCGCGACCTGGCCGGTGAGCGGACCGGTCACCGGGTAACGGCTGACGGCGACTGTCGCCTCGGTCGGCCCGTACTCGTTGAGCAGCACCGTCCGTGGTGCGATCGCCTGCCACCGCGCGCAGGTCCGCGCGGCGAGCGCCTCGCCGCCGAGCACCAGCATCGGCGTCAGCGCGGCCGCCTGCTCGCTCGACAACTGCCCGGCGAGCAGGTCCAGATGACTCGGGGTCAGCTTGACGAAGCTGAACGGCCCCGCCGCGGCCAGCCGCGGGCCGAGTTCGTCCAACCCGGCGTCGGCCGGCAACAGCCACAGCCGCTGCCCGGCGACCAGCGGCGCCCAGATGGTGGTCACCACCATGTCGAAGGCGACCGACGAGAACAGTGCCGCGCCACCCACCCGGTCGGCGACGAGCTCGTCCACCGCCCAGTTCAGGTAGCCGGCCAGGCTGCGGTGGCTGATTTGCACGCCGTTGGGCCGTCCCGTCGACCCCGACGTGAAGATCACGTACGCGAGCTGGTTCGGGTCGGTGCGGCCGGGCGGCTGCTCGTCGGGTCGGGCCGCGATCGGCCCCGCGTCGACGTCCAGCAGCACCCGGTCGACGCCTGTGAACCGGTCGGCGTAGGCGGTGCTGGTGACCACGACGGTGGCCCCGGCCTGGGTGAGCATGGACGCGATCCGCGCCGCCGGGTACGACGGGTCGATCGGCAGGTACGCCCCGCCCGCCCGCCAGATGCCCAGCAGGGTCGTGACGAGGTCGGCGCTCCGGTCAAGAAGCACCCCCACCACCCGCTCCGGCCCGACGCCCCGCTCCCGCAGGTGCCAGCCGAGCCGGTTGGCCGCCGCGTCGAGGCCGGCGTAGCTCAACTCGCCGACCGCCGCCGCGTCGCCCGCCGTGGCAGCCCGCTCCCGCACCAGGTCAGGCACCAGGCCGGGCTCCGGCCCGTTGTCGCCGGTCGCCTCGGCCCAGGCCACCAGCACGTCGCGCCGTTCCGCCTCGGGCAGCCGGACCGCACGGGCGTCACCGTCCGGGTCCGCCACCATCGCGGCGAGCACGAGCCGGTACATCGCGGCCATCCGGTCGACCTCGGCCCGGTCCAGGTGGTCGCTGTCGCTGCTCAGCTCCAGGTGCCCGGCGACCGCGGAGACGGCCAGGGCGAACTCCGAGCTGGCGGCGGCGTACCGGGGACCTGCCTCGACGTGCTCGCCGACCACCTCGTCGAAGTCGAGGTAGCTGAAGTAGACGTCGAGCAGACGGGTGCCGGCGACCGCCGGCCGGATCGCCGGCGCGGGGTAGCGCCGGTGCGGCCACATCTCGACCTCCGTGGCGTGCACCCGGCGGACCAGCTCGGTCCAGGTGGCGCAGTCGCGCTCGTACGGGAACGGCAGCGTGTTCAACGACATGGCGTACACCCGCTCGCTGCCCGGCATGTCCGGCCGGGTGTGGCAGACCAGGCCGCTGTAGAACCGGGGCTCGTCGGTGAGCTGGCCGAGCACCGTCAGGTGCGCGGCGTGCAGCACCGCCTTGAGCGAGACCCGCGCGGCGGAGGCCAGCGCGCGAAGGCCCGGCTCCAGGTCGCGGAACGGCACCCGCGCGGTGTGGGCGGTACGCGCCTGCGGCGGTGCGGTGGGCCGCCAGCCGGTGGGGAATGTGAACTTCGCGCACCGGTCCATCAGGTCCTGCCAGTACCGCCGGTCCGCCGCGGATTCCAGGGCACGGCGTTCCGCGGCGAGGAAGTCGGCGAACCGCACGGCGGGCAGGGGCTCCGGCTCCGGCCGGTCGCCGGTGCGCACCGAGCGGTAGCGGCCGAGGATCTCCGCGACCAGCGCGTGCAGGCTCCAGCCCTCGACGACCACATGGCAGATCGTCAGCACCAACCGCCAGCTCCGGTCGGTCTCCCGGCAGACGGCGAACCGCAGCAGCGGCGCCCGCTCGACGTCGAACGGCGACCCGTACTCGGCGGCGACCAGGCGACGCAGCTCGGCCTGCCGGTCGTTTTCGGACAACCCGCGTAGGTCGTGCGGCACGACCGGCACCCGTACGGCGGGATGCACGAGCTGCATCGGCACCGAGTAGCCGGTCAGGTCCACCGAGGAGCGCAGCACCTCGTGCCGGTTCACCACGAGGTCCACCGCCTCGCGCAGCGTCGGCAGGTCCAGCGGGTCGTCCTCGCCGACGAGGAACGACGCCACGTTGTGGTAGTGGTTCCAGCCGTTGTCGGCAAGCATCTCCAGCAGCATGCCGAGCTGCACCTGGGACAGCGGGTACGCGTCGGTGAGGCCGTCCGGCAGCAACGCCCGGTCCGGCGCGGACACCAGCTCGAACGGCTCCACCGGGCGGTCGACGTGCACCGGTCCGGTGCGGTCGGCCAGCGCGGCGCAGAGCCGGGAAACGGTTTGCAGGTCCATCACGTCCGCGACCGAGACGTCGAAGCCGGCCGCCCGCAGCGTGCTGGCCAGCACCAGCGCCTTGATCGAGTGGCCGCCCAGCTCGAAGAAGCCGTCCTCGACGCCCACCTCCGGCAGGCCCAGCACCTGCGCCCAGATCCCGGCGACCCGTTCCTCCAACCCGGTACGCGGACCGACCCTGGCCCGCCCATCGCCGGCATCGCCGTCGGACGGCGCGGGCAGCGCCCGCCGGTCGAGCTTGCCGCTGTTGTTGCGGGGCAGCTGGTCCAGTGTCACGAAGGTCGACGGGATCATGTACTCCGGCAGCGTCCGGGCCAGCGCCGCGCGAAGCTCGCCGGTACTCGGCCGCTGCCCGGGCGCACCGGCCAGGTATCCGACAAGTCGTGGATCTCCAGCGGTGTCCTCGCGCAGGACGACCGCCGCCCCGGCGACCTCCGGCAGCGCGGCCAGCGCCGCCTCCACCTCGGCCAACTCGATCCGGTAACCGCGCAGCTTGACCTGGTCGTCGAGCCGGCCGAGGAACTCCACGCTGCCGTCGGGCAGCCGGATCCCCTGGTCGCCGGTGCGGTACATCCGACTGCCGGCGGGGCCGTAGGGGTCGGGCAGGAACCGCTGGGCGGTCAGCGCCGGTTGGTTCAGGTAACCCCGGGCCACACCGTGCCCGGCCAGGTGGATCTCGCCGGGCACACCGAGCGGCGTCGGGTGCCCGTGCTGGTCGAGCACGTACATGCGCACACCGGC
Organism: Micromonospora orduensis; assembly: GCF_006228125.1. Taxonomy (GTDB): domain Bacteria; phylum Actinomycetota; class Actinomycetes; order Mycobacteriales; family Micromonosporaceae; genus Micromonospora; species Micromonospora orduensis. The sequence goes on from NZ_VDFY01000257.1 coordinate 70,706, forward strand.
CAGCGGACGCCCGATCCGGCTGCCCACCCCGGCGGCGAGGTCGGCGCGGGTGACCCGGTGATAGGTGGAGTAGACAGTGGTCTCGGTGATCCCGTACATGTTGACCAGGGCGATCCGGGCCAGGCCGAGCCGGTCGACCCACGGGGTGAGTTCGGCGAAGTCCAGCCGCTCGCCGGCCAGCACGACCGCGCGCAGCACCAGGCGCCGCAGCCGCTCATCACCGTCGGCGGCCAACCGGACCAGACCGCGGAAGGCCGTGGGGGTCTGGGCCAGCAGGGTCACCTCCTGCTCCACCAGCAGGTCGAGCAGGTCCTCCGGCACCCGGGCCACCGCCGGCGGCACCATCACCAGTCGGCTGCCGTGCAGCAGCGCGCCCCACAACTCCCAGACCGAGACGTCGAAGGCGTACGAGTGGAACAGCGCGACGACGTCGGTCTCGTCGGTGGCGTAGTGCTCCTGCGCGCTGTCGAGCAGCCGCAACACGTTGGCGTGGCTGACGCAGACACCCTTCGGGCGGCCGGTCGAGCCAGAGGTGTAGATGACGTAGAGCGGATCGTCGGCCTCGTTCACCGGGGCCGGGTCGGGCTCCGGCTGGCCGGTCAGGTCGGCACGGTCGAGCAGCACCAGGTGCCCGTCGTGCCCGGCCAGCGCGTCGGCGTGGGCACTCGTGGCGACCACCGTCGCGGCGCCCGCGTCGGCGAGCAGGTACGCGATGCGCTCGGCCGGCTGAGTCGGGTCCAGCGGCAGGTAGGCGGCCCCGGCCTTGATCACGCCGAGCAGGGCGGGCACCAGGTCCACACCCCGGTCCAGGCAGACACCGACCACCGTGCCCCTGCCCGCACCGGCTGCCCGCAGCTGCCCGGCGAGCCGGTTGGCCTGGGCGTTTACCTGCGCGTACGTCAACCGGGTCGGGCCGGCGACCACCGCGACCGCGTCGGGTGCGGCGGCCACCCGAGCCTGGAACAGCTCGACCACCGTGCCGGTCACCGGCTCCTCGACGCCGGTGTCGACCACGCCGAGCAGTCGCTCCCGCTCACCACCGGGCAGGTGCACCGCCTGCGCGTCGCCGGCCGGGTCGGCGACCATCGCCGCCAGCACCGCCCGGTACATGCCGGCCAGCCGCTCCAGGTTGGCCCGGGAGAGCACGTTGCTGCGGCTGGAGAGCTGGTAGTTGCCCCGGTGCGCGAAGACGGACAGCTCGAACTCGGTGGCACCGTCGCCGGCGCTGGCGACGACGACAGGCTCGGTGCCGGTCGCGGTAGCCGGCTGCCCGGCGCGGGAGAAGTCCTGGTAGTTGAAGAGCACCCGTAGCAGCCGCTGACCGCTGCCGCGCTGGATCTCCGCCAGCGGGAACCGCCGGTGGGGCCAGAGGTCGACCTCCCGGTCGAAGACCGCCGTCACGAGGTCGCGCCACGTCCGGGCGGTGCGCTCGTACGCGAACGGCAGGGTGTTGAGATACATGCCCTGCACCCGGTCGGCGCCGAGCACCTCGGGCCGGGCGTCGCAGACCAGCCCGGCGTGGAAGCTGTGCTCGGTGGTGAGTTGACTGAGCACCTTCAGGTGCGCCGCGTGCAGCACCGCCTTGACCGAGACGCCGGCCTCGGAGGCGAACCGCGCGACGGCCTCGTCCAGGTCCGCGACGTCGACTGCCGTCGAGATGGCCGTCGGATCGCCGGGCTCACCCCAGCCGGCGGGCAGGACGAACGGACTGTGCCCGTCGACCACCGCGCGCCAGTGGTCCCGGTCCTCGTCGGACGCCAGCGCGGACAGCTCGGCGGCGATGAAGTCGGCGTACCGCACGGCCGGCTGTTCGGTCTCGGCCGGGCTCCGCCCGTCGGCCAGGTCGGCGTAGACGGACAACAGTTCGGCGAGCAGTCGTGCGGTGCTCCAGCCCTCGGTGACGGCGTGGCAGATGGTGAAGCTCAGCCACCAGCTCTCGTCGCTGTCCTGGTGCGCGGCGACGCGTAGCAGGGGCGCGGCAGCCAGGTCGAAGGGCGTGGCCCGCTCGGCCGCGACGAACTCCTGGAAGAGCCGTTCCTGCTGGTCCGCCGGCACGTCCCGACCGTCCACCACTGTCACCTGCGGGGTCACCTCGGCGTGTACGAGCTGCATCGGCACCGAGTAGCCGGTCAGGTCGAACGAGGTGCGCAGGATCTCGTGCCGGGCGACGACCGTCGCGACGGCGGTCCGCAGCGCGTCGGCCGAGAACGGTCGCCCGTCGCGGACCTGGTGGGCGATGACGCTGTGGTAGGCCGCCCGGTCTCCGCTGGTGGCCAGTTCGACGAGCATGCCGAGTTGGGTCTGTGCGGCGGGGTAGGCGTCGGTGAGGCCGGCAGGGAGGGCAGCCCGGTCCGCGTCAGACAACAGCGCGAACGGCTGCACCGCAACCCACGAATCCTCCGAGTCGCCCAGCGACGCCGCCAACGCACGCACCGTCCGGTAAGCGAAGACGTCCCGCACGCTCGTCGAACAGCCAGCCGCCCGCAACGCCCCCACCAACGTCACCGCCAGCATCGAATCACCACCGAGATCGAAGAAACTCGCCTCGACACTGACCACGTCACGACCCAACACCCGCGCCCACACCGCAGCCACAGCCCGCTCCAACACCGACACCGGCGCCACGAACACACCCACCGGCTCATCCACCACCGACGGCAACGGCAACTGCCGACGATCCACCTTCCCATTCGGATCAACCGGCACCACATCAACAACCATCACCACCGAAGGCACCAACACCTCCGGCAACACACCCCGCAACACCCCCCGCACACCCACCACATCAACACCCGAACCCACCGGCACCACATAACCGACCAACACCCGCCGACCACCAACCTCCACCACCGACGCCACCGCATCCCGCACACCCACACAGGACCGCAACGCCGACTCCACCTCCCCCAACTCCACCCGCACCCCACGCACCTTCACCTGCGCATCCAACCGACCCAGGAACTCCACCGTCCCGTCCGACCGCCACGCCACCGCATCCCCAGTCCGATACAACCGCGACCCCACCGACCCAAACGGATCCGGCACAAACCGATCCGCCGTCAACCCCGCAGCACCCCAATCACCCCTGTCCCTTATACACATCTCCGAGCCCACGAGACCGGAGCCTAA
>NZ_VDFY01000094.1 GCF_006228125.1 Micromonospora orduensis
GTGGCGTGGTGGGCGGTGGCGTGGTGGGCGGCGTGGTCGGGGTGCCGCCGCCGGAGGAGTCGACAAGCACGTCGTCGAAGCCGCCGCTGGCGTACGCGGTGACCAGACCGATCCGGCCGGCGCCGGCCAGGCTGTTGCTGCCGGAGGCGATCTGGGTGCCGTTGACGAAGCCGCGGATGGTGCTGCCGCTGGTCTCGATGCGCAGCGTGTACCAGGTGCCGGTGCTGACGCCGAGCGACGCGGAGCCGATCGCGGTGATGCTGCTGCCGTTGACGGCCTGGAGTTCGGCCCGGCCGGAGCCGAGCAGGGCCAGCCGGTACATCTTCGTGCTGCTGGTGGACCGGGCGGCGAGCCCGACCAGGGCGCTGGACGAGCCGAAGCTCACCGGCCGGACCCGGGCCTGCACCGAGTAGTCGGTCCAGCTGGTCTGGCCGGCGAACTGCCTGGCCAGTTCGCTGCCGGCGTTGGACTGGTTGAGCACGCCCGAGCCGACCGTCCAGGTGCCACCGGACTTGGACCAGCCGGAGGTGTCGCCGTCGTTGAAGTCGTCGCTGAACACGGTGGCCGCGAAGGCCGAGGTCATGCCGGCCGCCAGGGCCGCCACGGTCACGCCGGCGCCCACCGCCAGCAGCAGTGGTCGTCGGCCGGGGAGTCGTCTCTCCTGCACAGGTGTCCTCCTTGACGCGTGTGGTGGCGATCCCCTGGGCACGTGTGCCGGCGCGGCGTGCTGTCGTGACCTGGGATCGGTGTGCCCCCGTCGGATGCCCGGGCCCGAAGCGGGGTGAAGCGGGATCAAAGCCGTGGGAAAGGGCTTTCCCGCTCCTTCGAGGCTAGGACTGTCCAACTACCAGCGTCAATGCCTGGGGTTTGCAGGTCTGTTGCAGGATTCCGACCGGCCGCTCAGTAGCTGTCCGGCTCGGTCAACCGCCAGGCCGCATTGATCAACCCGATGTGCGACAGCGCCTGCGGGGTGTTGCCGAGCTGCGCACCGGTGGTCAGGTCGATCTGCTCACTGAACAGGCCCACGTCGTTGGAGTACCCCGCCACGCGCTCGAACAGCTCCTCGGCCCGCCGCAGCTCACCCGCCATCGCCAGGCACTCCACCAGCCAGAACGAACACAGCAGGAACCCGGCGGGATCCGTCGTCCACCGCCGCAGCAGCCCGTCGTCGGTGCCCAGCTCCCGCTCCACCATGGCGATTGTCGACCGCATCCGTGGATCGCTCGCCGGCAGAAAGTGCGCCACCGGAAGGGCGAGCACCGAGGCGTCCAGCTCCGCCGACCCGAACGCGCCGGTGAACGCGCCGATCCGGTCGTTCCACCCCTCGCGCAGCACCGTCTCGCGGATCTCGTCCCGCACGACGGCCCAGCGACGCTTGTCGGCCCGTTCGCCGAGCCGGTCGGCGAGCCCGACCGCCCGGTCCATCGTCGTCCAACAGGACACCTTCGACGAGAGGTAGTGCCGGTCCTCGTCCCGGGTCTCCCAGATACCCCGGTCCGGCAGGTGCCACGTCGCGGCCACCTGTTCGGTCAACCCGAGCACCATCTCCCGCAACTCGTCGTCGAACGTCTCACCGAGGTAGTCGCGCAGCCGCCACACCGCCCCGATCACCTCACCCGGCACGTCGAGCTGCCGCTGCCGCCACGCGTCGTTGCCGACCCGGACCGGTCGACTGTCGTGGTACCCGCGCAGGTGGTCGCAGTGATGCTCGGACAGGTCCCGCTCGCCCTCCACACCGAAGAGCACAGGTATCGGCTCGTCGCCGAACCGGCCGATCGACCGGGCCGCCCAGGCGAACAACCGCGACGCCTCGTCGGGACACGCCGCCACCCAGAGGGCGCGCATGGTCAGCGAGAAGTCCCGCAGCCACGAGTAGCGGTAGTCGTAGTTGCGGTCGCCGCCGATCCGCTCCGGCAACGAGGACGTCAACGCCGCCACCACCGCGCCGCTGCGGGCGTACGTGAGGCCGGTCAGGACCGTCGCGCTGTGCCGGACCAGCTTCGCGTACCGGCCGGAGTAGCTGTGCGTCTCCCGGTACCCCTCCCACGCCCGCGTCGTCGCGGCGAGGGTGACCAGCGGGTCCAGGCGAGCGGGCGGATCGCCGTACGCCTCCCCGAACGCCACGTCCATCCCGACCACCTGGCCGGCGGAGACCTCGAACTCGTGCGCCACCCGGTCCCGGCCGGCCCGCAACCGCAGACCGCTGGCCCGCAGCATCAGCGTCACCGGGCCCCCGCTGGCCAGGACCCCACCGTCCGGCTGCTCGTGCAGATACGGCGTGAGCAGGCCGTTCTCCGGGCGGGGCACGAAGTCCAACGCCATCCGGACCCGCCCGGACAGCCCCTCGACCACGCGGATCAGCACGGCCGGCGAGTTCATGCCCAACTGATGGGCGCGGGCGCCGATCTCGGCCGCGAGCGCGTCGGTGACCGCCACACTGCCGTGCGGCGTGTGGTGCACCGTCCGCAGCACGAGCGTGTCCGGCCGGTACGCGCGCTCCACCCGGTACCCCGGGCCGCCCACACCGACCGGCGCCACCCGGAAGTGCCCGGCGCGCGGGTCGATCAGCCGCCCGAACACGGCGGACCCGTCGAACCGCGACGGGCACCACCAGTCGATCGAGCCGTCCCTGCCGACCAGCGCGCCGGAGCGGGAGTCCGAGAGGAATCCGTAGTCGGAGATCGGCGGCTGCTGCTCCACCCGCCGCGGGTACCCGGATCGGCCCCGATCAGGCCGCCGCCCGGAGCGTCACTCGGTCGGCGGCTCGTCCTCGCCTGCGGCCTCGGCCGCGTCGGCCTCCTCCTTGGTGTGGTGGACGGCCTGGTCGGCGTGCTCCGGCGGCCCGTAGACGGTGTACAGCACAAGCGGGTTGGGGCCGGTGTTGACGAAGTTGTGCTTCGTGCCGGCCGGTACCACGACCAGGTCGCCGGAGACGACCTCCCGCTTCTCGCCGGCCACCCGGGCCTCGCCGGTGCCGCTGACGAAGGTCAGGATCTGGTCGATGCCCTCGTGCACCTCCTCGCCGATCTCCCCGCCCGGCGGGATGGTCATGATGACCAGCTGGGTGTGCTCACCGGTCCACAGCACCCGCCGGAAGTCGGGGCTCTTCTCAGCGACGGTCGCGATCGTGAAATGCTCCATGCCCGCGCTCATACCCCGATCCGAGGCCCGCCACGCCGGGACTCGCAGATGGTGGAATTACCCACGGTTGGCAGGTTTGGATCCGAGCCGGCCGGGGATCGACAACGCTGACCGGCGCGAGCGGCCGGTCGAGCCAGGTCCCCGCCGGCGTACCGCCGAACGGCTGCGGTGGTGGGAGACGGCCAGAGCGCGGCGACGTTCCGACCTTTGTCGAAGCGGCGCCGCGCGCTCGTTGCGGCGCGGCGGCTCAGCGGTGCAGCCAGGTGAGCAGGTCGGGCGGGGCCAGAGCGGCCGTGCGCTTGTGGTAGCGGGCCAGCCCGGACTCGTCGAGCAGATGTCGCCCCTGCCCCGAGCGGCCCTGCCGGAAGAACGCCCGGCGGTCGCGCAGTACGCCGAGCGTGTCCGGGGCGAGTTGGTCGGCACGCTCGCGCATCCGGCCGAACGTGGCCGCCTCCACCAGCTCGGGCCACCGTTCGGCGGGCACCTCCAGACCCCACCGACCCGCGAGCCGCCGCATCTCGCCCCCCAGATCGGCCAGCAGGTCGTCGTAGTGCACCAGTTCGACGTTCGGCTCGTGCCGCCGGGCCCAGGCGTCGCTCAGATGCAGGAGCACGCCGGGCAGCGAATCCAGCTCCGCGCGCGGGTCCGTCTCCCGGTCGATCCAGCTCGCCAGCCACTGCTCGACCGGTCGGCGCTCCCCCGCCGGCCCGACGGGCGCCCCCTGGCCGGTCAGCTCGGCCAGTCGCGCCCGGTCCAGGTTGCCCACCTGGTGATAGAGGGAGACCGCCATGTCCAACGGGTGCCGTGCCACCACCACGTAGTGCACCCGCGGGTCCAGCGGTACGCCGTCCAGCGGGGTGTGGGTCTTGATGAAGCGCCGGTGCGGTTGCGCCGCCAACCGGCGGCACACCACGTCCCGGGGCTCGGCCAGCCAGTCCAGCCACGGGGACAGGTGGTTCAGCGGCGCCGGCAACTCCGGGGTGCCCAGCACCAGCAGGGCGCAGATCATCTGCATCCATGTCGTACCGCTCTTGGACCGGGTGCTGATCACGATGTCACCGGCCCGGAACGGGAAGCCGGTCCACCGGCCGCTGTCCTCGTCGTCGGATCGGTAGCGATGGGGTGGCGTGGGCATCGCGCGAGCGTAGTCGCCGACCCGACAGCGAGGCAGCCGGTTTCCGCCTCGACGACCTGGGACACATGCGCATGCCTGGCTAGATTGAAGTATGAGGCCCGCCCACGGGGGCCGCGCGGCGGAACCGGTCTACCGCCCCATCCTCGCCGGCCGACGCGGCGAACTGGAGGCGTTGAACCACCTCGACCCCGCGGCGGTCCCGCTGCTCGCCCCGATCCTGGAGGTCGGCGCGGCGGACCGATCCACGATCGACGTACTGCGCCGGTTGCCCGCCGGACTCCTGACGGCTGTCGACACCACCGCCCTGCCCGAGGGCCCGGGCACCGACGTGCTGCGTTGGGGCGTACCCCTGGTGCCGGTGGTGGGGCTCGCGGAGAGCGACAGGCGGCTGGCCGCGCACGGCGCGGCGGCGCGGGCGTACGGCCGGCGGGCGGTGGTCCGGCTCCGGGCCGGACGGGACCGGGCCGGGCCGGACGCGAGCACCACCGCCGTGGAGCGGATCTGGCGGTGCACCGGGCTGGCGCCGGAAGAGTGCGACCTGCTGGTGGACGCGGCGGACGTGTGCTGCCGGGCGGACGTGCGCCTCGCCGAGCCCCGGGTACGACGGCTGCTGGAGTGGGCACGCCGGCACGCCTGGCGGTCGGTGACGGTGGCGGCGGGCGCGATGCCGCCGACGCTGGCCCGGCTGCCCACCGACGAGCCGGTCCGACTGGACCGCTGGGACTGGCAGCTCTGGCAGCGGCTGGGCGACGCCGGGGTGGGTTACGGCGACTACGGAGTCGGGCCGGCCGTGCCGGGCACCGGCGGCCCCGACGACCGGCTGCCCACGGTGCGGTACACCGCCGACGGCGACTGGTGGGTCTACCGCTGGTCGCGGCGGGGTGGGCGGGGTGACGAGCGGTTCGCCGACCTGTGCCGCACGTTGGTGTCGGCGCCGCACTGGCCGGACACCGGCGCGGCCTTCTCCTGGGGCGACCACGAGTTGCTGCGCCGGGCCCGACGGGGAGCCGGCGCGGGGTCGGCCGCCAACTGGGCGGCGTGGAGCACGTCGCACCACCTGGCGCACGTGCTTACCGCCCTGCGCCGCCCGGCCGGTGACACCGGGTGGCAGACCCGGCCGGGAGCACCGCAGCGGGGCCGTCCGCGGGGCGGCACAGCCCGCCGGGCGGGCTGAGCGGGCTACTGCCGCTCGGTGAAGCCGAACTGGATGATGCCCTCGTCGTCGACGGTGGCGTCCACGGAGGCGTCGCCGAGCAGTTCGGCGGCGTCCGCGTCGAGGAAGATCCGGGCACCCTGGTTGTCGACCACCCGGTCGCCCTGCTCCGGCTCGGGCACCAGTTCCACGGTGAGCGAGCCGGCCTCGGCGTCGGCGGCGATCCGCACGCCACCGTCCTCGGCGACGTCCTGCTGGTTGGCGAGGTCCCGGATGACGAGCACGGCATTGTCGGTCATGGTGAGCATTGGGAACTCCTCGTGGATTCTCGGCTCGCGGTCGGTTACCGCGCAGACCGGACAGCGGCCCGCGTACGAGCACACGTGGGAGGCGACATGCAGGGCGAACGTCGTCGCCGTCGCATCGCGTCGGGGGCAGCTGAGAGGCCCCGTCCTGGCCAACGGTGCCCGCTGCCGGGCGATCCGTCAAATAGAGCGGGGTCAGTCGAGTGCGGCGGCGGGGGCGAGCAACGCGCGGATCTCGCTGACCGCCGCGCGGCCGGCCCGGTTGGCGCCGATGGTGCTGGCCGAGGGGCCGTACCCGACGAGATGGATGCGCTGGTCGGCGACCACGCGGGTGCCGTCCATGGTGATCCCGCCGCCCGGCGCGCGTAGTCCCAGCGGCGCGAGGTGGTCCAGGGCCGCGCGGAATCCGGTGCACCAGAGGATCACGTCCGCCGGCACGGACCGGCCGTCGGACCAGGCGACCCCGTCGGGTGTGATCCGGTCGAACATGGGTAGCCGGTGCAGGACGCCGCGCTCGCGCAGCCGGCGTACCTCCGGGGTGACCGGCAGCCCGGTCACGCCCACCACACTGCCCGGTGGGCGACCGGCGCGGACCGCCTCGTCCACCCGGGCCACCGCCGCGCGGCCGAGTTCGGGGCCGAACTCCTCCTCCCGGAACAGCGGCGGCCGGCGGGTCACCCAGGTGGTGGCCGCCGCGACTGTGGAGACCTCGCCGAGCAGCTGCACGGCGGACGTGCCGCCGCCGACCACCACCACCCGCAACCCGGCGAACTCGTCCGGCCCCCGGTAGTCGGCCGTGTGCAGCTGTCGGCCGCGAAACGACGACCGGCCCGGGTAGTGCGGCCAGAACGGCCTCGTCCACGTTCCGGTCGCGTTGATCAGCGCCCGGGTCGTCCACCGGTCGTGGTCGGTCTGCACGTCGAGCCGCCCGTCCGGGCGGGAGCGCACCGCCCGGACCCGCACCGGCCGGTGTACCGGCAGGTCGAATGCTCTCTCGTACGCGGCGAAGTAGGCGCTGACCTGCTCGGCTGCCGGACGCCGCGGGTCGGGGGTGGGGAAGGCCATTTCGGGCAGGTCGTGGAAGCCGTGCACCCGGTCGAGGACGAGCGTCGGCCAGCGGTGCTGCCAGGCCCCACCCGGGCCGTCGTCGCCGTCGAGCACGACGAAGCCGCTGCCCGGGGCGAAGCCGGTGCGGCGCAGGTGGTAGGCGGCGCTCAGGCCGGCCTGACCGGCTCCGATCACCACGACGTCGGCGGAGTGGGTGTCCACACGAGGTGCAACCGGGGATGCTTCCGCGCTCTGCCCGCGCCAGCCGTCGCGTCGATCACAGACGCCGTTTCACGCCCTATTGCCCGAATTGCACCTAGGCTGGGTGGATGGAAGATGCCCGTCGAGCCGCCGCCGAGTTCCTCGGCACCCTGCTGCTGGTGTTCTTCGGTGTCGGCGCCGCCGTCGCGGCACGCGTGCAGGGCGGCGTGGTGGTGGTCGCGCTCGCCTTCGGCTTCGTCATGCTCGCTCTGGTCTACACGATCGGCCCGCTCTCCGGCAGTCACGTCAACCCTGCGGTGACGCTCGGCGTGCTGCTCTCCGGGAAGATCACGGCGGTCGGCGCGGTGGCGTACTGGATCGCCCAGTTCGCCGGCGCCACGGTGGCCAGCTTCGTGCTCTGGGCGCTGACCCGCTGGGGTGACATGGCGGACCAGACCGGCGCGCTGGGCGCCAACGGGTACGGCGCGCACATCAACCGGGGCGGCGCGGCCGTACTGGAACTCGTGCTGACCTTCCTCTTCGTCCTGGTCGTGCTCGTGGTGACGAGTCGCAGCGAGAATCCGGGCACCGCCGGGGTGGCCATCGGGCTGGCCCTGGCCGCGACCCAACTGGTAGGCGTCACGCTGACCGGCGCCGCGGTCAACCCGGCCCGCGCCTTCGGCCCGGCCGTCTTCGAGGGTGGCGTCGCCCTGCGTCAACTGTGGCTGTTCATCGTCTTCCCGCTGCTCGGCGGGGCGCTCGCCGCACTGGTGGCGCCCCTGGTGATGGGGGCGCAGCGGCACTACTGGGGTGGGCACGACAGGTCCGTCGGGCGGCCGACGTAGCGCGAGCGGCATTAACCTTCACCCGAGGCTCTTCTCCGGCGAATATCTACATGGCAGCATCAGTCCATGCATCGTCGTCTCTTTCCCCGGGCGCTCGCGCTGCTCGCCCTGGTCGCCACCGCGGCCACCGCCGGCGCACCCGGAGCCACCGCCGAGTCGCCCACCCCCGCGACGACCCAACTCCGCGCCACCATCGACACGATCCTCGGCGACACCCGGCTGGATGGCGCGCAGGCCTCAGTCGTCGTGGTCGACACCAGCACCGGGCAGACCCTCTACGACCGCAACGGGGACCGACGCCTGATCCCGGCCTCCAACACCAAGCTGCTGACCTCGACCGCCGCCCTGGCGCTGCTCAGCCCCGGACACCGCTTCACCACCGACGTACGCACCACAGGCAAACGTCGCGCCGGCCTGCTGTCCGGCAATCTCTACCTGCGCGGCGGCGGCGACCCGACCATGCTCGCGGCCGACTACGACGCGCTCGCCGCCCAGGTGGCCGCCGACGGCGTCCGGGTCGTGACCGGCAACCTGGTCGCCGACGACACCCGCTACGACCGCACCCGGCTCGGCCCCGACTGGACCTGGGACGACGAGCCCTACTACTACGCCGCCCAGGTCTCCGCGCTTACCGTCGCGCCGGACACCGACTACGACGCGGGCACCGTGATCGTGCACGCCGGCCCGGCCGGCCGGGCCGGCGCCCCGGCGGTGGTCAGCACCACCCCGCCCACCGGGTACGTCCGGATCGACAACCGCGCCCAGACGGTCGCCGAGGGCGAGACGTCGATCTCGATCGAGCGCGAGCACGGCGGCAACACCGTCGTGGTGACCGGCCAGATCGCGGTCGGCGACGCACCGGCCAGCGACTGGGTGACCGTCTGGGAACCCACCGGCTACGCGGCCGACGTGTTCCGCGCGGCGCTGCACCGGCACGGCGTCCGGGTGCTCGGCCGGACCGTGCTCGGCCAGCCCACCCCGGAGGCGGCCGACCCGGTGGCCCGGCACGCCTCGATGAGCCTGGGCGAGCTGATGACGCCGTTCCTCAAGCTCTCCAACAACGGCCACGCCGAGGTGTTGACCAAGGAGATCGGCCGGGTGCTGTCCGGCGCGGGCACCTGGTCCGCCGGGCTCACCGCGATCAGCGAGTACGTCGCGGACACCGGCATGGACACCGGCACGCTGCGGCAACGCGACGGCTCCGGCCTGTCCCGGCGCAACCTCGTGCCGGCGACCGAGTTCGTCGACCTGCTGGCCGCCGTCCGCGCCGAACCGTGGTTCGGCACCTGGTACGAGGCGCTACCGATCGCCGGGCAGCCCGAGCGGTTCGTGGGTGGCACGTTGCGCAGCCGGATGGCCGGCACCCCGGCGGCGGGTAACGTGCACGCCAAGACCGGCAGCCTGACCGGCGTCTCCGGCCTGTCCGGGTACGTGACAAGCGCCGACGGCCATCTGCTGGCGTTCTCCATCCTGCTCAACAACTACCTGACCGCGTCGGTCAAGGCGCTGGAGGACCAGATCGCGGTGACGCTGGCCGGCTACCGCGAGGGCGCCACGACCGCGGCCCGGATGGCGCCGCCGGCGGTACCGGAGACGCCCCGTACGCCGGAGGGGCTGGAGTGTTCCTGGGTGAAGCCGATCACCTGTTGACCGGGAGCGCGGCTCAGGCCGGGTGATCCGGTCCGGGGACGACCGCCGTGGGGTCGCCGCGTTCGATGAGCGCGGCGATCTCGGCGGCGCGCAGCCCGCGCAACGCCAGCACGCGGGTGCCCCAGCGGTGCAGTCGGCACGGGTGCGGGCTGGCGTCGTTGCGGCAGACCACACCGCCGGACCAGCGCCGGGGCGCGTGCACCACCACCGCCCGCACCGCGAACTGGGCGTCCTCCACAGTGACGTACGGCGGCAGGGGAATGTCGCGGAGCACCTCCCCGGACGCTTCGCGGGCGCCGGACGGGGCGACGGGACGGACGCGGTGGGCGGTACTGCTGCTCATCTGCGCTGCCTCCACACTGGATGGTCGGACGAGGACAGCAGAAAGTTACGACGACATCGACCGTGCGCGACGGACAAACTGTCCCGCGCGCAGCTGTCGGTCAGCGCACGGCCACGGCCTGGAGGCCGACGTTTCCGCAGTGCGGGGTGAAGACCTTATCGACGGTCCAGCTCACCAGCAGCCGGGCACCCTTGGGCAGTTGGAAACGGATGGTGAACTGGGCGCTCTTGCTGGTGTACGGATCCTCCAGCCGCACCGTGCTGGCCGGGCCACCGGTGGACAGCCGCACGTCGAGCCGGCCCCGCGCCATCCACGTCCCGGCGTAGAGCTGGACCGTCCGCGGCTCACCGCTGCCGGCGATCGCGAGGCTGAAACCGTTGCCGGCGCCGCAGGTGTAGACGCCGTTCGAGCTGCCCCGCACCGACCGCTCGGGCGTGCCGTCGCGCCAGCTCACGAGTTCCTGGTTGCCGTCCCAACCGACCCTGGCGCCGCGGCCTCCCGCGTCGACGATCTCCCCGGATCCGCCGCGTTTGCGCACCACCGACGTGCCGCGCAGCCCCCAGTGCATCCAGTCCCGGTGCCCCACGACGGTGAGGTCGATCTCGCCGGGCGCCTCCGTCCGGGTCACCGACAGGGCGGGTGGGACCGACGGAGCCGGCGGCACGGCGGGCGCGCTTACCGACGGGGTCGGGTCGGGCGACGGAGGGCGCTGCCGGGGGCGCAGGCCGGGCGTCGCCGGCCCGGCGTCGCCGGTACGCCCCTCGACGCCGGGGAAGCCGGTTGGCCGGGAGGCCCCGACGGGCACGCCCGAACGACCCGCCAGGTCGTCGCCGGGCTCCGGGCCGTTCCGGGTGCCGAGGTACGCGCCCAGCCCCACGACGCAGGCGAACACGGCCAGCCCCGTCACCGCCCAGCGCCGACGCCGGTAGCTGTCGGCGAGTCGGCGTAACGCGATGCGCGGCTGCCCGGCGGTGACACCGGGCCGTCGATGCGACACCGGCACTTCGGACGACCCGCCACCGGCCCGGGAATCCGCCCGCATGCGGTCTTCGTCCGCCACCGACCCTCCACCTCCACCGCCCGGCCACCATCGACCGTCGCGGATCGCACCGTCCACTGTGGGCCGTTTCACGTTTTGCACCGGCGTGGACGACACGCTAGATCCGGACCGGTGGACCTGTCCAGTCCGGAACCGGACGGTATCGGACAACCCGCCGGTCCCGGCCGGCCGCGAACGCCCGTGCCGTCAGCCGATCCGGAAGCCGAGCGCCTGCGTGATCAGCAGCGCCTGTTCGGCGTCGACGATCGCGCCGGCCCGCTCGACGGCCGTCGGGTCGAGCGCCGTCAGATCGCTGCGGCGCAGGTCGGCGCCCCCGAGCCGGGCATGGTGCAGCAGCGCGCCGGAGAGGTCGACGCCGGTCACCGTGGCCCCGGTGAGGTTGGCCCCGGACAGGTCGGCCTCGCGCATCCGTACGTCGGTGAGGTGGACGCCGCGCAGATCCGCACCGGGGAGCGCGACGAAGGACCAGTCGCCGCCGTCCACCCGCAGCGGACGCATGTCGCACTGCGCGAAGGTGCTGCCGACCATTTTGCAGCCGGTGAACTCGGCCTCGAAGAAGTTGCACCGCTTGAAGACGCAGCGGGTGAAGGCCGAGTCGACGTGCCGGGAGGCGTTGAACCGCACGTTGCCGAACGTGCAGCCGGTGAACACCGCGCCCCGGCTCACCGCCTCGGTCAGGTCCACCTGGAAGAACTCACAGCCCACGAAGTGCCGGTCGGCCAGCTCCTCGCCGTACCAGTCCTCGTGGCGGTAGGTAACGTCCTCGGTCAACTCCGGCATCCGGTCAGGCTAGTGCCGGCCACCGACGTCGGGGTGGGCCGCCCTTCCGACACCGGCATACCGGCTAGTAGGTTCGGCGACGTGAGTGTCGTTCGGAGCAAGGACCCGGACCAGATCGGTTTCGACCCGGCGCGGTTGGCGCGGATCGACGAGCACTTCGGCAGGTACGTCGACGACGGCCGGCTGGCCGGCTGGCAGGTGGTGGTCACCCGACGCGGTGAGGTGGCGCACTCCTCGACGTACGGGCTGCGGGACACCGAGTCGGGCGCCCCGGTCGAGGCCGACACGCTCTGGCGGATCTACTCGATGACCAAGCCGGTCACCTCGGTCGCGGCCATGATGCTGTGGGAGGAGGGCCGCTTCGAGCTGACCGACGAGATCAGCCGCTGGCTGCCGGAGTTCGCCGACCTGCGGGTCTACTCCAAGGGCTCGACGCTCAAGCCGTACACGGTGCCGGCGGTCGAGCCGATCCGGGTCTGGCACCTGCTCACCCACACCGCCGGCCTGACGTACGGCTTCATGCAGACCTCGGTGGTCGACGGGCTGTACCGGGCCGCCGGCTACGACCTGTACCCGCCGGCGGACGTCGACCTGGCCGGCGCCTGCGCGGCGTTCGGCGAGCTGCCGCTGCTGTTCCAGCCCGGCACCGCGTGGGGCTACTCGGTCGCCACCGACGTGCTCGGCCGACTCGTCGAGGTGGTCTCCGGGCAGAGCCTCGACGCGTTCTTCGCCGACCGGATCTTCGGCCCGCTCGGGATGACCGACACCCGGTGGTGGGTGGAGGGCGACGAGGCCGAGCGGCTGGCCGCGCTCTACGTACCGGACCCGCGCAGCGGCCCGGCCGTCCGGTACGACCGGCTCGGCACTCTCGCGTACCGCAAGCCCAACCTGCTCTCCGGTGGCGGCGGCCTGATCTCCAGCGCCGCCGACTACCACCGCTTCACGCAGATGCTGCTGCGCGGCGGCGAGCTGGACGGGATCCGCCTGCTCGGGCCGCGCACGGTGCGGTTCATGACCCGTAACCACCTGCCCGAGGGTCAGGACCTCGGCACCCTGTCCACCGGCGGTTTCGCCGAGAGCACCTTCGACGGGATCGGCTTCGGTCTCGGCTTCGCGGTGGTCGACGACCCGATCCCCAGCCGGGTGCCGAGCAGCGTCGGCGAGTACTACTGGGGTGGGGTGGCGAGCACCGCGTTCTGGGTGGACCCGGCCGAGGAGATCACCGCGCTGCTGTTCACCCAGCTGATGCCGTCGAGCACCTACCCGCTGCGCTCCCAGTTGCGCCAGCTCGTCTACGCCGCCCTGGTCGACTGACCGGGATCGCCGTTCCGCCGATGGGTGCCGCGTCCGGTCCCTAGCCTGGGGTGGTGAGCACCATCGTCGTGTTTGGCGCGGGCGGGACCGCCGGGTCGCGGATCACCGCCGAGGCGGTCAACCGGGGGCACCTGGTGATCGCCGCCGTGCGTCGCCCGGAGGCCACCTCGTACCTGCCGGACGGCGTGCGGACGGTCACCGGCGACGCCACGAGCGAGCGGAGTGTCCGGGAGGTGGCGCCGGACGCGGACGCGCTTGTGGTGGCGATCGGCGGCGGCGGGCGCGAGCTGTGGCGCACCGCGGCGCAGACACTGGTGACCACGCTGCGTCAGATGCCGGCCGCGCCGCGGATCATCCACCTGGGCGGCGGCTCGACGCTGCTCACCCCGCGCGGCACCCGCTACCTCGACGAGCCGGACTTCCCGGCGCAGTACCGGGACGCGGCGCTGGGCCAGGCCGACGCGCTGGACTACTACCGCACCTCGGCCGACGGGGTGACCTGGACGTACGTATCGCCACCGCCGCTGGAGTTCCACCCCGGCGAGCGCACCGGGCACTACCGCACCGGCGGCGACGAGCCGGTCACCGACGAGCAGGGCCGCTCGGTGCTGACGTACGAGGATATGGCCGTGGCGATCGTCGACGAGATCGAACAGCCCCGGCACCGGAACACGCGCTTCACCGCCGCGTACTGAGTCGAGCGGACGGTCAGTCGGCGAGGCGGGCGGGGAAGCCGCCGGTGGCGATCGGCCCCCAGGCGTCGATGGTGACCCGGATCAGCGACTTGCCCTGGCGCACCATGGCGGCCCGGTAGTCGTCCCAGTCCGGGTGCTCGCCGGAGATGCTGCGGAAGTACTCGACGAGCGGCTCCAGCGCGTCGGGCAGGTCCAGCACCTCGGCGGTGCCGTCGATCTGCACCCAGGGGCCGTTCCAGTCGTCGCTGAGCACGCACGCCGACACCCGCGGGTCGCGGCGGATGTTCGTCACCTTGGCCCGCTCGGGGTAGGTGGAGACGACCAGCCGACCCTGCCCGTCGATGCCGGCGGAGACCGGGGAGGACTGCGGGCGGCCGTCGGGTCGGGTGGTCATCAGCACGACGCGGTGTCGCGGCCGGAGGAAGTCGAGCAGGGTGTCCCGGTCGACCCGGGTGTTCTTCGCGATGCTGCGCGCCATCCCCCGTTCCTACCAGGGTGCCGGCGACGCGGGGGCGGCGGGTCAGCGGG
>NZ_VDFY01000220.1 GCF_006228125.1 Micromonospora orduensis
GGGTGGTTACTCTCGGCGAGCCGGTCTGCCGAACGGGCGGGTCCACGAGCGGTGCGTCCAGGCATCCGCTACCGCGTCGCCTCCACAGGTGGGGAGACGGCGCGGCCGGGATCGGGGCTGGGTCAGTGACGCTCGCGCAGGATCTGGGCGGCCTCGACCGCCCAGTAGGTGAGGATGATCTGCGCGCCGGCCCGCTTGATCGAGGTGAGCGTCTCCAGCATCACCCGCTCCCGGTCGATCCAGCCGTTCGCGGCGGCCGCCTCGACCATCGCGTACTCGCCGGAGACCTGGTAGGCAGCGACCGGCACATCCACCGCGGCCCGCACCGCCGACACCACGTCGAGGTACGGCAGCGCCGGCTTGACCATCACCAGGTCGGCGCCCTCGGCAACGTCGAGCGCCACCTCGCGCAGTGACTCGCGGAGATTGGCCGGGTCCTGCTGGTAGGTGCGCCGATCGCCCTCCAGCGCCGACTCCACCGCCTCCCGGAACGGGCCGAAGAACGCCGAGGCGTACTTCGCGGCGTACGCCAGCACGGCCACGTCCTGGTACCCGGCGGCGTCGAGCGCCCGGCGGACCGCGCCGACCTGGCCGTCCATCATCCCGGACGGCCCGACCATGCCGACCCCGGCGGCGGCCTGGGCCACCGCCATCTCGGCGTACGCGGCCAGGGTCGCGTCGTTGTCGACCTCGCCGTCCGGGGTGAGCACGCCGCAGTGCCCATGCGAGGTGAACTCGTCCAGGCACAGGTCGCTCATCACCACGGTGGCGTCGCCCACCTCGGCCACCACGTCGCGGATGGCGACGTTCAGGATGCCGTTCGGGTCGACGCCGCCGGAGCCGGTCGGATCCCGCTGCTCCGGCACGCCGAACAGCATGATCCCGCCGACACCGGCCTGGACCGCCTCGGCGGCCGCCTTGCGCAGCGACTCCCGGGAGTGCTGGAGCACCCCCGGGAGCGAGCTGATGGCGCGGGGCTCGGTCAGCCCCTCCTTGACGAACATCGGCACGACCAGTTCGGCCGGGTCGACCCGGGTCTCGGACACCAGCCGGCGGATCGCCGCGTTGCGACGCAGCCGGCGGGGCCGGATCTCGGGGAACGACATGGCAGAGCCTCCTCGAACGACTACCGGAAGCGCAGGGCGGTCGGGCCCTGCACCTTCGAGCCGCGGCGCTGCTTCGCCGGCATGGCGGCCAGCTTCTCGCGCAGCTCGACGGCGTAGGCGGCGAGCGCCTCCACCAGGTCGGGCACCGAGGCGTGCGGCGGCTGGACGTCGACCCGCAGGCCGAACTCCGTCGCGGTCTCCGCCGTCTTGGGCCCGATCACGGCAACAACGGTACGGGCGTGCGGCTTCCCCGCGATACCTACCAGATTGCGCACTGTCGAGCTGGACGTGAAGAGCACCGCATCGAACCCGCCCGACTTGATGGCGTCGCGGATCTCGGCGGGCGGCGGAGCGGCCCGCACCGTCCGGTACGCGGTCACGTCGTCGACCTCCCAGCCGCGCTCGGTCAGCCCCGCGGCCAGCGTCTCGGTGGCGATGTCGGCGCGCGGAAGCAGCACCCGGCCCACCGGGTCGAGGATCTCGTCGTGCGGCGAGAACTCGGCCAGCAGCCCCTCGGAGGACTGCTCCCCGGCGGGGATCAGCTCCGGCTGGATGCCGAACGCGCGCACCGCGTCCGCCGTCGCCTCACCGATGCAGGCGATCTTGACGCCGCCGAAGTGCCGGGCGTCCAGGCCGTGCTCGGCGAACTTCTCCCAGACCGCGCGGACCGCGTTCACCGACGTGAAGATCACCCAGGCGTACCGGCCGTCGACCAGGCCCTTGACCGCCCGCTCCATCTGCGCCGGGGTACGCGGCGGCTCGACCGCGATGGTCGGCACCTCGCACGGGATCGCCCCGTACGCCCGCAGCCGGGCACTCATCGCGCCGGCCTGCTCCTTGGTACGCGGTACGAGCACCTTCCAGCCGTACAGCGGGCGGTTCTCCCACCAGCTCAGCTTGTCGCGCTGGCCCACGCCCGCGCCGACGGTGAGCACCACCCGGCCGGTGAAGCCGAGCGCGGCGGCCACGAAGCTGTCCACGGTCGACGTGGTCGTGTACTGGGTCTCGCCGGTGCCGTCGCCGGTCACGCCGACCCCGGTCGTGCCGTCGACCCCGGCGGCCAGCAGCCCGTCCCGGACGGCGGCGAGATCACCGGCGTCCACGGCCAGCGCGAGCGAGCCCCGGCCGACGGCCGCGGCGAGCGCCTCGAAGTCCAGTGCGCTGACGTCCTCGACGTCGGCGGCGGTACGCACACCCGGCAGGGGAACACCCGCGTAGGTGGCGACGCCCTCGGCCTGGCCGACGCCCGGCACCACCTCGAAGTGGGCGGCGGTGCGGGCCACCGCCTGCACCTCCTTGACCACCGAGTCGTGGCCGAACGGGTCACCGGCGACCAGGTGCACCGCGTTCAGCCCGGAGCGGGCCGCGGAGATCAGCACCTTCGCCACGTCCCCCGGCGCGCCTTCGGCCGGGGTGAACTCGGCGTCGTCTCTGGCCTCGGCGCGGACGACGGCGAGCAGCGACTCGGGGACTCCCCGGTCGTAGATCACCTGGTCGGCGTCGACCAGGGCGTCGTGCGCCCGACGGGTCAGCAGGCCCGGGTCGCCGGGGCCAGCCCCGACGAACGCGATACGGCCGACGGGCTTACGGGTGCGGGTCATTCTGTGCTCCCAAATTGCTGGGTCCCCGGGCCGGTGTGTCCTTCGTGGCCGAGGATCGAGTCGGCGCCGAGGTCGAGGAGTTCGGCGGCGAGTGCCTTACCGATCTCCGCCGCGTCGGCGGGCGTTCCGGTGCGGGACAGCCGAAGGTCACGAGTGCCGTCCGGACTGATCACCGCCCCGCGCAGGTAGATCTCATCGCCGGCGTCACCTTCGGCGAGTTCCGCATAGGCGGCGACGGGTGCGCT
Source organism: Micromonospora orduensis (assembly GCF_006228125.1). GTDB lineage: Bacteria > Actinomycetota > Actinomycetes > Mycobacteriales > Micromonosporaceae > Micromonospora > Micromonospora orduensis. The sequence continues at coordinate 2,953 of NZ_VDFY01000220.1, forward strand.
GCACCCGGCCTCCAGGGTTGCCAGCAACGCGCGCTCCGCGGTGACCGCGGCGCGCGACGGTGCGTGGTCGAGCGTCCCGAGCAGCTCGACCAGGTCCTGATCGTCGACCCGGCACTCCACGGCCAGCGCGCCCTGGGCGGGCGCGGGCAGCATGAGCATCGGGTCGAGCGTCTCGGTGATCGCGTCGGTACGACCGATCCGGGCCAGTCCGGCCCGGGCCAGCACGACCGCGTCGAGGTCGGCCTCGGGGCCGAGCACCCGCGCCAGGCGGGTGTCGATGTTGCCGCGGATCGGAGTGACCTCCAGTTGCAGCCCGAGGGCGTGCAGCTGGGCGATGCGGCGCAGCGCGCCGGTGCCCACGGTGGCCCCGGGCGGCAGCTCGGCGAGCGTCCGCCCACCCTGGGCGATCAGCGCGTCGCGCGGGTCCAGTCGGGCCGGCACGGCCGCGATGTGCAGCCCGGCGGCGCCGGCCGTGGGCAGATCCTTATAGGAGTGCACGGCGAAGTCGATCGTCCGTGCGGTAAGCGCGTCGCGCAGCGCGGAGACGAACACCCCGACGCCGAGCCGATGCACCGGCGCGTGGGAACGGTCACCGGCGGTGACCACCTCGACGAGCTCGACCGGTCGGCCGGTGGCGGCGGTCAACGCCTCGGCGACATGGCCGGACTGGGCCATCGCCAGGGCGCTGCCCCGGGTGCCGAGGCGCAGGGGGGCGGTCAACGTGCACCTCCGGTGGGCGGGATCTGGTCGGCGGAGTCCGTAGCGAGCACCGGGTCGGTGCCGGCGAACACGGCGCCCAGGTCGGGGGACAGCACCTCGGGGACGGTGTCCACCGGTGAGGTCTGCGGCACCTGGAGGTCGAACAGCTCGCGCAGCAGGGCGGCGTACTGGTCGCCGCCCGGCTCGGCGGCCAACTGGCGGACCTTCACGGTGGGCTGGTGCAGGAGCCGCTGCACGACCCGGTGCACCGTACGGGCGACCTCGGCGCGCAGGTCGTCGTCGAGGTCGGGGCGGCGCTGGGCGAGCCGGCGCAGCTCGGCGGTGACCACGTCGTCGGCCCGGCCACGCAGCGCGGCCACGGTGGGAGCCACGTCGGCGCCGCGCAGCCAGGTGAGGAAGCTCTCCACCTCGCCGAGCACGATCCGCTCGACGGCTGCGGCGTCCGCGGCGGCGGGACCGTCGGCGAGCAGCGCCGCCATGCGGCCGATGTCGATCACCTCGACACCGGGCAGGTCGGCGACGCCCTCCTCGACGTCCCGCGGGACGGCCAGGTCGAGCAGGACCAGCGGGCCCCGGGCCGGGGCCCGCTCGGCGAGCGCCGCGCCGACCACCGACCGGGTGAGGACCGGTTCGGTGGAGGCGGTGGCGGCCACTACGATGTCCACTGTGGAGAGGGTGTCGGTCAGCTCGGTCATCGGCGCGGCGCCCGCCCCGTACGACTCGGCGAGCCGCAGGGCCCGGTCGGCGCCCCGGTTGGTGACGGTGAGCGGCCCCGCGCCCAGGCGGGAGAGCGTGGCCACACCGAGCGAGCCCATCGCGCCGGCGCCGACCACCAGGGCCGGCCGGCCCGCGAGGTCGCCGTCGAGGTACCCGGCGGCCAGTTCCAGCGCGGCGGTGACGACGCTCTGGCCGGCCCGGTCGATGCCGGTCTCGGCGTGGGCGCGCTTGCCCACCCGCAGCGACTGCTGCATCAGCTCGTGCAGCAGGCGGCCGGCCGAGTCGGCACCGGTGGCCCAGTGGTACGCGTCACGCAACTGGCCGAGGATCTGCGCCTCGCCCACGACCATCGAGTCCAGGCCGGTGGCGACCCGGAAGACGTGGTCCACGGCGGCGGTGTCGTAGTGCACGTACAGGTGACTGGCGAGGGCCGCCGGCGGGCAGCCGGCCTGCTCGGCCAGGACAGCGCAGATGTCACCGAGCCCGCCGTGGAAACCGGACACGGCGGCGTAGACCTCCACCCGGTTGCAGGTGGAGACGAGCACCGCCTCGCTCACGTACGGCTGAGCGACCAGGCGGTCCAGTGTGCGGGTGAGGTCGGCGGGGGGCACGGCCAGCTGCTCCAGCGTGGCGACCGGGGCGGTCCGGTAGGACGCGCCGACGACGAGCAGTTTCACGTGCCGATCGCCTCCTGGGTCTCGGTGGCCGCGAGCCCGCCGGGCAGGGCGGTGAGCGAGGCCTTGCGGTGCTCGTGGAAGGACAGGATCTGCAGCTCGATGGCGAGGTCGACCTTGCGCACGTCGACCCCCTCCGGCACCGAGAGTACGCACGGCGCGAAGTTGAGGATGCTCGTCACGCCGACCGCGACCAGTTGGTCGGCGACGCGCTGGGCGGCGGCGGCCGGGGTGGCGATCACACCGATCGCGATGGACTCCTGTACGGCGATCACCGGCAGTTCGTCGACATGCCGGACGACCAGGCCGTTGATCTCCTCACCGACCCGGGAGGGGTCGGCGTCGAGCAGTGCGGCGATCCGGAAACCCCGGCTGGCGAAGCCGTCGTAGCCGGCCAGGGCGTGACCGAGGTTACCCACGCCGACCAGGGCGACAGCCCTGCGCTGGGTGAGCCCGAGCACGTACTCGATCTGTTCGATCAGCAGGGCGACGTCGTAGCCGACGCCCCGGGTGCCGTACGAGCCGAGGTGGGAGAGGTCCTTGCGGAGCTTGGCGGAGTTGACTCCGGCGGCGGCGGACAGGCCCTCGCTGGAGACGGTCTCGTGCCCGCTGTCGGCGAGGTTGTGCAGCGCACGTAGGTATTCGGGGAGCCGCGCGACGGTCGCCTCGGGCAGGTCCGGGAGCGCGGGTACGGCACCGGCACGGCCGGGCGCGCCTGGGTGACGGTGCTGACTCATGAGACTCCGTGCGGTGCGATCCTCGGCCAACTCCGCTGGTCGGCCGCTTATGGACTCCCGCTGGCGACCGAGATTGCCGGCTGTGCTAGCAGGGCGCGTCGGAATCACAGCGTAGGCGCTTGTGAAGACGTGCACAAATCGCGATCTTGCCGCTGCGCGCCGCGACTCCACCAGCACCTCCATTCCACAAGATCGATTTAGCGCTCCGCGAGCCCGCGTCGCCTGGGCGATTATTGCTCAATCCCGACTTCTCTGACCAATCCCGCGTTGCGCCCCGGCAGTATGTCCCGCTGGGGTAGGGACAGCACTACGGGAGAAGGGCGGGACTTCGGGATGGGGACGCGCGGCCCAGATGCCTAGCCTTTGGGCATGACCGCCGTTGCCGCCAGTGATCAACCGACGCTGGCACCGAGCATCCCCCGCCAGCTCTTCGTCGACTCCGGGTACGTGCTGCTCGGCCTGCCCCTAGCGGTGGCCAGCTTCGTCGTCCTCGTCGTGGGGCTCGTGGTCGGCGTGGGACTGGTGGTCACGGTGATCGGCCTGCCGATCCTCAGCGGCACCCTGTACGCCGCCCGTGGGCTGGCCGACATCGAGCGTCTGCGGCTGCCCGCGGTGCTGCGACAGCCGCGGATCCGACCGCACTACCGACTGGCCGAGGCGGGGGCGAACGCCTGGCGGCGGATCTTCGTGCCGATGCGCGACGCCCAGTCCTGGCTCGACCTGGCACACGGCGTGCTGCGGCTGATCGTGGCGGCGCTCACGTTCGTGGTGGCCCTGTCCTGGTGGGCCGCGGCGGTCACCGGCTCGTTCTACTGGGCGTACGACTGGGCGCTGCCCCGGGCCGACGGCGAGGGTGACCAGGATCTGGCGCAACTGCTCGGGCTGGGCGACTCGACCACCGCCCGGATCGGCCTGAACACCGCGATCGGTGTGTTCTTCCTGATCACGCTGCCGATCGTGATCCGGGGCTGCGCGCTGCTCCAGGCCAGCTTCGCCAAGGCCATGCTGACCGGGGTGGCCGAGATGCGGGACCGGATCACGGTGCTGGAGGAGCAGAAGCGGGCCGCCGTCTCCGCCGAGGCGTCCGCGCTGCGCCGGCTGGAACGCGACATCCACGACGGCCCCCAGCAGCGCCTGGTCCGCCTGGCGATGGACCTGAGCCGGGCCCGGATGCAGCTCGCCACCGACCCGGAGGCGGCCGGCCGGACCATCGACGAGGCGGTCACCCAGACCAGGGACACGCTTGCCGAGCTGCGGGCGCTGTCCCGGGGGATCGCCCCGCCCATCCTGGTCGACCGGGGCCTGCCCAGCGCCCTGGCCGCCCTCGCCGGTCGAGGGCTGATCCCCATCGAACTTCAGGTGGATCCGCAGCTCGGCACGCCGGGCGGCCGGCTCGACCCGGCGGTGGAGAACACCGCCTACTTCGTGGTGGCCGAGGCGCTCACCAACATCGCCAAGCACAGCAGGGCCACCGAGGCCCTGGTCGCGGTGGCCCGGCAGGGCGCCCACCTGCAGGTGCGGGTGGGCGACGACGGGCAGGGCGGCGCGCACCTGGCCAAGGGGCACGGGCTGGCCGGCATCGCCGACCGGGTGCGGGCGGCCGGCGGCGAACTGGCGGTGGACAGCCCGGCCGGTGGCCCGACCGAGATCCGCGCCGAGCTTCCCCTGTGAGCCGGCGGACGCCGCGCCGAGCCGACCCGGCGGTCCGGACGTGGTAGACAACACAGCCATGCGCATCGTGATCGCCGACGACGCCGTCCTGCTCCGGGAGGGGCTGGTGCGGCTGCTGACCGAGAGTGGACACCAGGTGGTGGCCGCCGTCGGGGACGGCGACGCTCTCGTCGAGGCGGTGGTGGAGCACCAGCCGGACGTGTCGATCGTCGACGTGCGGATGCCCCCGACACACACCGACGAGGGGCTGCGGGCGGCGGTCGAGGCGCGGCGGCTGGTGCCGCGTACGCCGATCCTGGTGCTCTCCCAGTACGTCGAGGTGTCGTACGCCGATGATCTGCTGGCCACCACCGGCGGCGCCGGCGGCGGCATCGGCTACCTGCTGAAGGACCGGGTGGCCGCGATCGACGAGTTCCTCGACGCGCTGCGGCGGGTGGCGGCCGGCGGCACGGTGCTCGACCCGGAGGTGGTCGGTCAGCTCTTCGCGCGACGCCGCCGCGACGAGCCGCTGCGCGAGCTGACCCCGCGCGAGCGGGAGGTGCTGGCCCTGATGGCCGAGGGGCGCTCGAACACGGCCATCGCCCGCGCCCTGGTGGTCAGCGACGGCGCGGTGGAGAAGCACGTCCGCAACATCTTCACCAAGCTCACGCTCCCACCGGACACCGAACAGCACCGACGGGTGCTTGCCGTCCTCACCTACCTGCGGAGCTGACCTCCCGCCCGGCCAGGGCCACCGCCTCGGTGAGGGTGTCAGCCACCGGGTGGCCGGAGTCGCGCAGCCGGGCCGGATCGGTGAACCCGCCGGTGTAAAGCACCGCCCGGCCGCCGACCGCGAGCGCCGCGTCAGCGTCGTCGATGGAGTCGCCGATCAGCACCACGTCGCCGCCGTTGACGCCCAGCTCGGCGAGGTGCGCCTGGAGCGACTCGGCCTTGCGGTCTCCGCCGACCGCGGCCCGCAGCCCGTCGACCCGGGTGAAGTGGCTGGTCAACCCGAAGGTGTGCACGGTGGGCACCAGCTCCTCGTGGAACCACATGGAGAGCAGGCTCTGGCTGCCGGGCCACGCCGCCATCGCGGTCCGCGCGTCGGCGGCCAGCTCGCAGGTGGTCAACCCGTTGCGGTACGCGTCGTGGAAGATCCGGTCCAGCCGGGCGAACGCCTCGTCGTCCACGGCCTCGCCGAGCACCTCGGCGTAGTAGTCGGCGATCGGCCGACGGAACCGCACGCGGTGCTCGTCGGGGGTGACCGCCGGGCCACCGACACTGGCGAACGCGACGTTTGTGGAGGCCACCACCAGGCTGAGGTCGTTGAGCAGGGTGCCGTTCCAGTCCCACACCAGGTGGGGGCGCGCGGGGGTCATCAGAGCACCTTAGGCAGCGCTCAGAGCTGCGGCGTGGTCAGGTCCCGCAGCAGCCGCTCCTCCTCGACCCGCCAGTAGCCGTGCTCCTTGCCGTCGAGCATCACCACCGGCAGCCGGTCGCCGTACTCGCGCTCCAGCTCCACGTCGTCGGTCACGTCCCACTCGACCCACTTGTCGCCGGTGACCGCCACCACGCGGTCGAGGGCCGCCTTGGCGTCGTCGCACAGGTGGCAACCGGGCCGGGTGATCAGTGCGAGCCGGGCGTCAGTGGACATCGGTTACCTCCGTGCGGGTGTCGGCGTTCGCCGGCTGGCCGGCCGGCGTCGCCGACCGGAGTTGCGTCTTGCGTACCTTGCCGATCGCCGAGTGGGGCAGCGCGTCGACGAACTCGACGGTGGTCGGGCACTTGAACCGGGCCAGGTTGCGCGCGCAGTGGGCGAGCAGCTCCTCGCCGGTCACCGGTCGTCCCCGCGCCGGCACCACGTACGCCCGAACAGTCTCGCCGGTCCGTGGGTGCGGCACACCCAGTACCGCCGACTCGGCCACCCCGGGGTGCCCGGCGAGCACCAGCTCGACCTCGTGCGGATAGACGTTGAACCCGTTGACCAGGATCAGCTCGCCGAGCCGGTCGACGAGGAACAGGTCGCCGTCCTCGTCGGCGTACGCGACGTCGCCGGTGCCCCACCAGCCGTCGGCGTCCGGGCCGTCGCGTCCGTCCGGCCAGTAGCCGGTGAACAGGTTGGGGCCGGCCACCACGATCTGACCCGGGTCGGTGCCCGGCGTCACGTCGGAGATGTCCAGCTCATCCGGGTCGTCGTCGGGCACGGCCACGCCGTCGCGCCACAGGTCGGCGCCGTCCGGGTCGACCAGGCGCAGCCGTACGCCGGGCAGCGGTCGGCCGATCGAGCCGGCCTTGGCGACCCCACCGACCAGGGTGGAGGTGAGCACCGGCGCGGTTTCGGTGAGTCCGTACCCGATGTGCACCGGGTGGCCGGTGGTCTCGGTGAAGCGCGCCGCGACGGCCGGATCCAGGGGCGCCGCGCCGCAGACCGCGACCCGCACGGAGGCGGTGGCCGCGCGGGCGGCGGCGTCGGCCCAGGCCAGGAACATCGACGGTACGCCGACCAGCACGCTGACCCGGTGCCTGGCGATCTCGTCGAGCCCGGCGGTCGGTCCCAGCTCGTCGAGCAGCACACCTGTCGCGCCATGGTGGACGACCGCGCCGAGCCCGGAGTTGAGCCCGTACGCGTGGAACAGCGGCAGCGCGAGCAGGACGGTGTCCGTCGGGCCGACGACCGGCGGTTCGATCCGGCCGACCTGCTCGTGGTTGGCCAGCAGTGCCCGGTGCGGGAGCATCGCTCCCTTGGGGTGCCCCTCGGTGCCGGAGGTGTAGAGAAGTACGGCCAGGTCGTCACCGCCCCGGCGCGGGCGCGGCGCCGGCCCGTCGGCGACCGGTTGGGGCGGTGCGCCGTGCACGGCGGTGAGCGCGGGCAGTTCGGCGGACACTTCGGCGACCAGGGCCCGTACGCGGTCGGTGCCGATCAGCACCGACGTGGCGGAGTCGGCCAGCACGTGCCGCAGTTCCGGGGCGGTGAGGCCGGGGTTGACCGGCACGGCGACCAGGCCGGCGCGCAGGGCGCCGAGCAGGCCGGTCACGAAGTCGGGGGTGTTGGGCAGCGCGATCGCGACGCGCGGCGGCGTGTCGCCGGGGGCGGTGTGCGGCGCGACGGCGGTCAGGCCGCGCGCGACGGCGTCGACCGCGGCGTCCAGGTCGGACCAGGTGATGCTCTGCTCGCGCCAGTGCAGCGCGGGCCGGTCACCGTGGTCGAGAGCCGCCCGGTGGACCCGGTCGGCGAGGTTCGGCGCGGGGTTCTCCGCTGCGTCCTGCACGGTGGTCGAGTCTGGCACAGCGGACGGCGACAGGCCACGCCCGACGGACGGGGCCGGCACGCCTCGCAAGTCCCGTCGGCGGGACTGGCCACTGTGCCACCGACGATCCGATCGGGTCCTGCCGATGGGACGGGCGACGCCGTCGTACGGCGGTTCGGCCGGGCGTACGGCGACCACCCGGCGCGGCGGCTGACCGAACGGACATGGACCCCCGACCAGGGGATCCATGCTGGATCACCGCGCCGGAGGAAAGTCAATCGCACACGACGGACAACCGGTCCGCCGCCGGTGCGACGGAGCGGGAAATACTTCCGCCCTGTGTAACGGACTTGCCACGCGCGGGTGACGTTGGCCCTATCATCACTCGGGTCGGCTCACCCCATTTGCCGTGAGTCGACACCCCTCAGCCCGAGGAGGCCCCCGTGCCTGTGAGCGCATTGGACCAGCACCTCAAGGGGTACTGCCGCCCGTCGGCACACCCCGGAACCGTCCTGCCCGACCGCAAGCCCGGTCGGTCGATCCCGACGACCCGCAGACCGGCCCGTCCGGCCACCACCGGGACGGGGGCGACACGGTGACCACCTTCGGTTACGCGGAACGCCCGGTCGGCCTGACCGGTCAGCCGACCCGCTCCCCGGTCAACGAGCGGCCGGCGGCCCGCGCTCCCGTGGACGACTCGCACGGCAACGCCGCGCGCGGCGACGGCGCGGCGCAACGGACCCGCAGCCGGCCACATCACAACGAGCCACCGCCACGGCCGGCGGTGCCGGGCGGCAACACGAAGCCCGCCGGCGGTCGGGTCGCCGTACCCGCCCGGCCGACCATGCCGACGCAGGGTCGTCGGGTAGGCGACACGCCGACGGCGACCACTGATCCGGCGGCCGGTGAGACGGCGGTGATTCCGGCGGTGCCGGCCAGCACCACCACCACGCCTACCGGCTTCCCGAGCCGGCCGGACCCGTCCGACCCGGCCACCGAGGTCTGGACGCTCATCGAGCGGGCCCAGGCCGGCGAGTCCGAGGCGTTCGGTCTGATCTACGACCGGTACGTGGACACCGTGTTCCGGTTCGTCTACTTCCGGGTCGGCAACCGGCAGCTCGCCGAGGACCTCACCTCGGACACGTTCCTGCGCGCGCTCAAGCGGATCGGCAGCTTCACCTGGCAGGGCCGCGACCTGGGCGCCTGGCTGGTGACCATCGCCCGCAACCTGGTCGCGGACCACTTCAAGTCCGGGCGGTACCGGCTGGAGGTCACCACCGGCGACGTCCTCGACGCCGACCGGGAGGACCGGGGCCCGGAGGGCAGCCCGGAGGCGGCGGTGGTCGAGCACATCACGAACGTCGCCCTGCTGACCGCCGTCAAGCAGTTGAATCCGGAGCAGCAGGAGTGCATCGTGCTCCGCTTCCTCCAGGGGTTCTCGGTGGCCGAGACGGCCCGTGCCATGGGCAAGAACGAGGGGGCCATCAAGGCCCTCCAGTACCGGGCCGTCCGGGCGCTGGCCCGACTGCTCCCCGACGGCTTCCAGCCGTAATCCGCGGTCGGCGGGAACGATGGATGTCGATCGGCATCCGGGCAGCTCAGGGTCGGTCCCGCCGGGTGACGACAATCACTTTCTGTGATTTTCGCTCCGCAAGGCCCGTAACCCGTGCCCGGTCCGCCGCGTTTCTCCGGGTGCGACCGGTGGTTGCCCGGCAGGCCCGGGTCTCCGAGGTCCGACCGGCACGCCGGCGGCACCTCACCTCCGTGGTGTCACACTGCCGCCCGGTCGCTGGCAACGACGGCGGCCGACCGGCCGTGACCAGCGAGAGGAGGTGCCTGCGGTGGACAACACCCTCTTCTCCCGCCGGCGCGCCGAGCGCTTCGCGCAGCTTCTCGACGAGGCCAACGGCGCCCGGCGGCACCACGTCCGGTCCCGGGTGGACGGTCAGCTCGCGCCGCTCGTCGCGGTGGGCCAACGGCTCAGCGTCGACCCCCCGGCGATCGAGGTGGACCCCGAGTTCCGCACCGGCCTGCGAGCGATGCTGCTCGCCACGGCCGAGCGGGACGGGTTGGGCAACGCCCCGACGGCCACCGAGGCGGCCAGCGTGCGTCCCGCCAGCATCGCCCGTGGGCCGCTGCTCCCGGCGGTCACCGCCCGGCGGGCCCGGGCCCGCGCCGCGATCCTGGTCGGCGTCGCCGCCGGGGCCATCGCCGTCTCCGGCATCTCAGCCGCCAGCGAGGACGCCGTCCCCGGTGACGCGCTGTACGGCATGAAGCGCTCGACCGAACGGGCCCAGCTCGCCCTGGCCAGCTCGGACATCAGCCGCGGCCAGCTCTTCCTGGACTTCGCCCGCACCCGGCTGGGTGAGGCCGCCAAGCTCCGCGGTGACCGGATCGGCTACCGCACGATCCTCGACGACATGGACGCCGACACCCGGCAGGGTGTCCGTCTGCTGACCTCGGCGGCCGTGCAGCGGGCCGAGCCGGGCAGCCTGGACACCGTCAACACCTTCGTCACCGGCCAGCGCCGGGCGGTGACGAACCTGCTCGACGGGGCCAACCGGGCCGACCGGGAGCGGACCCGCCAGTCGCTGGCGCTGCTGGACAGCATCCGGGAGCGCTCGAACGCGCTGCGCGCCTCGATCGCCTGCGGGCTGCCCAGCGACTTCGGCTTCCCGA
>NZ_VDFY01000184.1 GCF_006228125.1 Micromonospora orduensis
GCCGAGCACGTCGTTGGCGTACTTGTCGACCTCGCGCACCTGGTGCTTGTCGTCCACCACCCGGGCGGTCGCCGCGTCGGGGGCGTTGATGAACAGGTGGTTCTCGCGGACCTCCAACTCCAGCGGCCCGTTCGCCCGGCCACGGATGGTGTCGACCAGTTGGCCGCCGGCGTCGAAGGAGTAGATCGTGCCGGAGGCCTCGTCCGCGCAGTAGAACCGGTCCGCCCACGCCACCGCCGGGCTGAGCCGGTCACCACTGCCCGGGACCGTGAACTCCCGCTCCTGCCCACCGTCACCCACCACCAGCACCCGCCGGTCCCCGGGCACGGTGACCGGGACGCGCGACCCGCTGGTGCGAGCGGGCAGCGCCGCCGGCCCGGACAGCGTCAACGGCGTCGGGCGCACCTCACCGCGCTGCACCCGCACCAGCTTCCCGGCCGTCCGGTCGAGCACCGCCACCCCGTCGTCCAGGGTGGAGACGACAAGCTCGTGGCTGGCCTCCGCGACGTCGTACGTCTCGACCCGCTCCGGGCTGAGCCCGCCGCCGGTGGGCGCGCCCGACGCCGGCGCGGACGGCAGCTTCGCGGCGGTCACCGCCGACACGGTGCCCTCGCTGGGCACCGCGATCCACAGTCGCCCCTCGCCGTCGAACGTGCCGCCGGTGATGCCCGGGGGATAGCGCACCGGCTCGCCGACCGGCGTCAGAGAACGCGGATCGAGCTGCCGGACGATGCCCTGCACGGCGTCGACGACGAACGCCGCGTCCTCGTGCAGGGCCACACTCACACCGAGGCCGGGGGTGGTCGGGGTGGTCGCGGTGAGTTGCAGGGTGGCCAGGTCCAGTGAACTGACCTGCCCGCTCTGCAGGTCACGCAGGATCAGCAGCCGATCGGTCTGGGTGACCTGCATCGGGTGTCGACGCGCGCCGGCGACCTCGGTGCGGGTGTCGACCCGGGCGGTGACCCCGTTGACCCGGGCCAGCTCGCTGCGCGCCGCGCTCCACAGCCAGGAACTCGCGTCGTAGTTGGCCACCGCGTTGTCCGCCGCCCCCAACCCCAGGACGGTCAAGCCCATGGCCGCCAACAGCGCCGTCACCGTGCCGACGGTCACCAGCCCACCGCGCAGCCGGGACCGGGAGCGGGAGGCGTCGGTCCGCACGGCGTCATCGATGCTGGCCACAGCCGGCTGCCTCCCCTGAGTCGTGGCAGGTGGCGCGCCTCGCGGCGACCCCTCCCCTGAGCCGGGTGCCATCATATGGCCCGGCCGGGGCCGGGGGAACCCGCACCGTCACCCCTGTGGATACCCAGCGTGTGCGTTGTGGACGACCAGGTCAGCTCGGCTGGGGCCGGTCAGCTCGGCGGGGTGGACCGTTCCCGCGCCGTGCAAACCTGCCCCGAGGTCGCGAAGTTGTCAGTGGAGTAGACCGCCAGCACCGTGAAGCAGTAGTCCACCCGCGTACTCAACCCGTTGACCGTGTAGCTGGTCCGGCCCGGGTCCACCGTGGCCATCACCCCGACCGCCGACCCGGCCCGACCGCCGGCCACCATGAACGTCACCGCCCCGCCGGACGGCACGGTCCTGGTGAAGTGGCCGGCGGCGAACGGGCAGGGCAACAAGATCGCGAAGTACGCGGTGACGGCCAGCTCGGCGGGTACGAACGCGCCGGCCGGTGAGTCGCCGAAGACCGAGCTGGTGGTGCCCGCCGGGGAGCTGGAGTTCGGCACCCAGTACGCGTTCACCGTGGTGGCGGTCAACAGCAAGGGCGCCGGTTCGGCGGCCTCCCCGGTCAGCAACACGGTGGTGCCGTTCGCGGCCCCGGGCAAGCCGCTCGACCTGCGCGCCGGTACGGTCGCCGACCAGCCGGGCGCGGTCGACGTGCAGTGGGCGCCGGCGGAGGCGAACGGCCGTCCGGTGACGAAGTACCTGGTGGATGTCGGTGGGCGGGTCAGCGAGGCGACGGACACCCGCGCCACGGTCACCGGGCTGGGCAACGGCCAGAACGTCGCGGTGAAGGTGAAGGCCGTCAACGAGGCGGGGCCGGGCCCCGAGGCCACCACGACGGCGCGTACGGTCGCCGAGCCGCGGGTCACGGTGACCGGCTCGTCGGCGACCGCCACGTCGGCGACTGTGACGTTCACTGTGGACGCGGGCGGTGGAAGGGCCACCTGCTCGGTGAGTACGCCGGGTGAGCCGGCGAAGGCCGGGGCGTGCTCCAGCATCACGGTGCCGGGGCTGACGCCGGGCACGAAGTACACGTTCACGGTGACGGCGAGCAACGCCGCCGGTCAGGGCACGGCCACGAGGGCGCAGCAGACCGAGCCGCTGTACGGCATCGCCACCTGCAACAACGGCCCGGACGGCGACCAGCGCACCTACTGCAACAAGGAGATTGCCGGCGAACGCAACGGCAACGAGATCTTCTCCGTCCCCCGGCAGGACAACGACAAGCAGGTGGGCTGGGCCAAGCCGGGCCGCCGGCTCCAGGCGTACTGCAAGAAGTCGGGCGAGGACGTCGACTCGTGGATCTACAACAACCAGAAGCGCAGCACCTGGTGGGTGCAGGTCGAGTACAGCGGGAAGAACTACATCCCCTGGGCCTGGCTCAACCTGGAGGGCGGCGACAACATCAACGTCCTGCCCACCTGCTGAGCCACCAGGCAAGGAGCACCGCCGACCGTGAACACCCACGAGCCGCTCACCCAGCCGGAGGTGCAGGGCTTCGCCTCCCTGGCCGCCCGGCTGGCCGAGAACGTCAACGCGGTGGTGCTCGGCAAACCGCAGGTGGTGCGGCTGGCGTTGACGGCGCTGTTCGCGCAGGGTCACGTGCTGCTGGAGGACGTGCCCGGGGTCGGTAAGACGACCCTGGCGCGGGCCATCGCCGCCACCGTGAAGGGTGAGTGGCGGCGCATCCAGTTCACGCCCGACCTGCTCCCCTCGGACGTGTCCGGCGTGACCATCTTCAACCAGGCGAGCAGGGACTTCGAGTTCCATCCGGGGCCGGTCTTCGCCAACATCGTGATCGCCGACGAGATCAACCGGGCGTCGCCGAAGACCCAGTCGGCGCTGCTGGAGGTGATGGAGGAGCGCACGGTCACCGTGGACGGTGTCCGGCATCCGGTGCCGTCGCCGTTCCTCGTGGTGGCCACCCAGAACCCGGTGGAGATGGACGGCACCTACCGGCTGCCCGAGGCGCAGCTGGACCGGTTCCTGGTGAAGCTCTCCGTCGGCTACCCGGACGAGGCCGTCGAGGTGGAGGTGCTGCGCGGCGCGACGGTGCGATCCCCGGAGGCGCTCGCTCCGGTCACCGACACGACGACCGTCGGGGAGATGGTCCGGATGGCCCGTCGGGTGCACATCGCCGAGCCGCTCTACGCGTACGCGGTCCGGTTGGCCGCCGCCACCCGTACCCACCCGCAGGTGCGGGTCGGCGTCAGTCCCCGGGGGGTCATCGCGTTGACCCGTGCGGCGTGCGCGTACGCGCTCATCGACGGGCGGGGCTGGATCATGCCGGAGGATCTGAAGGCGCTCGCCGAGGCGGTGTTCGCGCACCGGCTGCTGCTCACCCCGGACGCCCAGGTGCGTGGGGTGACCGCGGCGGAGGTGCTGCGCCAGGCCATCGCGTCGGTGCCGGTCCCGCTGCCGTCGGGGCAGCCGGCGCCGGTGCAGGGCTGACCGGCAGCAGCGGTATGGGGATCACCGCCCGAGGGCTCGGGCTGCTCGTCGCCGCCGTCGTCCTGTTGGGGATGGGGTTTCGGTTCGCGTACCCCGAGTTGACGCTGCTCGGCGCGGCGGCCGGGGCGGCGGTCGGCTACGCGGCGCTTGTCGCGGCCTGGCGGCCCCGCCTGACGGTGACCCGGCGGGCCGACCCGGACCGGGTGGCCCGGGGCGAGCCGGCGAACATGACGGTGACCGTGCGCAACACCGGGCGGCTACGGTCGGCGAACCTGCTGGCCGAGGACCGGTGCGGGAAGCGCACGGTGCCGGTGCCGCTGCTGCGGGTACGGCCGGGCCGGGACACCGAGGTCCGCTACGAGGTGCCGACCCACCGTCGTGGGGTGGTGCCGGTGGGGCCGCTGCGGGTGACGCGGCGTGACCCGTTGGGGCTGGTGGCGCTGGCCCGCCCGTACGGCGAGACGACGCCGGTGTGGGTGCACCCGCGGATCCATCCGTTGACGGCGGTGCCTACCGGTGCGGGACGCAGCCTCGACGGCCGGGTGGACGGGGTGCCGCACGGGTCGATCACCTTCGACTCGTTGCGGGAGTACGTGGTGGGCGACGAGTTGCGCCGCGTGCACTGGCGCACCAGCGCCCGGGTGGGTGAGCTGATGGTGCGGGAGAACGTGGACACCAGCCTGCCGCGTCTGGTCGTCCTGCTGGACAACCGTGCGGTCGCGCATCCGCAGCGGGTGGACGGTGTGGCGGAGTCCTTCGAGTCGGCCTGCGAGGCGGCGGCGTCGGTCGTCACCGCCGCGCACCGCGCCGACCTGCCGGTGCTGTTGCTGCTGGTCGGCCCGGAGTTGGTCGAGCGCGGGGACGGCGACGCGGACGCCTCGCCCGCCCCGTTGGACCGGCTCGCCGCCGCCGAACTCTCCGACGACGATGACGCGTTGCGCGCGGCCACCACCCGGCTGCGCCAGGACCGGCTCGGTGACACGCTTGTCGTGCTGACCGGGCCGGGTGGCCGGGACGAACTGGGCCACGTGGGCGCGCTGCGCGGTGCGTACCCGTCGGTGGTGGTCGGGGTGTTCGGCGCCGCCGAGCCGACCCCGCCGGGCGCGGCGGGCCTGGTGGTGGTCGACGCGGCCGACGGCGCGCAGTTCGCCGCCGAGTGGGACGGGGTGCGCCGGTGGTGACGCGGGCGCTTCGGGCCGCCGTGGTCCCGCTGGCGCTGATCGGGCTGACCTCGCTGGCCGGGGTGGTACTCGGCCGGGTGTACGCCGGTGACCTGCTGACCCGGCTGGTCATCGGCGCGGCGGTCGGGTCGGTGCTGGTAAGCGTGGCCGCCCGACGGCTGCCGTCCTGGCTGGTGGCGCCGGTGTCGGTGGCCGCGATGGCCGGGTGGACGCTGCTGTCGCTGCGGCTGGCGGCGTCGCGCGCCGACCTGCCGGGCAGCCTGCTGGAGGTCACCTCGGACGCCGCGCGCAACGGCATCCCCCGGCTGCTCACCGCGATGATCCCGGTGGAGCCCACACCGGACACGGTGCTGGTGCCGGTGGTCGCCGCCTGGCTGGCCGGGCTGGCCGGCGCGGAGGTGGCGCTGCGTACCGGTCGGGTGCTGCTGGGCTACCTGCCGGCGGCCGGGCTGTACGCCGCCGCCCTCTACGTGGTCGGCCCGAACGCCGAACCGGCCCTCGGGCCGACGCTGGCGTTCGTCGCCGTCGCGGCGGTCGGCCTGGCGGTCCCGGCGGGCGTGACACCGGCCAGCGGCGATCCGAGCGCGGACCTGGCCCCCGGGGTACGCGCGGCCGTGCGTCTCCGACTCGCCGTCAGCTCGGCGCTCGGCGTGGCGCTGGTGGTGGGGCTGGTCGCCCTGCTCGGCCCGGTGGTCGCCGCGCAGGTCGACGGCCGGCCGGTGGACCCGCGCCGGTACGTGGAGCCGCCGCAGGTGCAGTCGCTCGACGAGAACCCGTTGATCCGGATCTCCGGGTGGGCGTTGCACCCGGAGCAGAAGCTCCTCGACGTGAGCACGCTGCCGTCCGACGTCCCGGCCGGGGATGCCGCCCCGGCGGCGGACGGGGGCGACCGGCCACGGATCCGGTTGGCGGTGCTCAGCGACTACGACGGGGTGACCTGGCGGGTCGGCGCGTCGTACCGCAACGCGGGCCGGATCCTGCCGGCCACCACGCCGGCGCGGGACAGCACGGTCCAGACCGTCCGGCAGCAGATCACCGTGGCGGAGCTGAGCGGTCGACTGCTGCCCGCCGTGGCGACGCCCCGCGAGGTGAGCGGCGCGCGGGTGGCGTACGACCCGGCGACCGGGACGCTGATCCGCCCGGAGGGGCTGGCACCGGGGCTGCGCTACACGGTGACCTCGGTCCGGGAGCGGCCGGACACCAATCTGCTGACCACCGCGAACGTGCCGGCCGGTGACGAGGTGGCGCGGGTGCTGCGGGTGGCCGACGGCGTACCGGACACGCTGCGCCGGCTCGCCACCCAGCTCGCCGAGGAGAACGGCGCCCCGTACGCGCGCGCGTTGACGATCGAGCAGTTCCTGGCCGAGCACTACCGGGTGGTGGCCGACGCGCCGAGCGGGCACGCGTACCCGAATCTGGGTTTCTTCCTCTTCGGACCGCGCAACGCCGGTGGCCAGGAGGGCACCTCGGAGCAGTTCGCGGCGGCGTTCGCGGTGCTCGGTCGACTCAGCGGGCTGCCGACCCGCGTGGTGGTGGGGTTCCGGTCCACCGGGCAGGGGCCGGTGCGGGCCGGTGACGCGTACGCCTGGCCGGAGGTGCTCTTCGACGGCCTGGGGTGGGTGCCGTTCGACCCGCTGCCCCGCCCGAACGAGGAGCCGAGGCCGGTCGAGGAGGACTTCCGGCCCACACCGGAGGACCCGCCCCCTTCGGAGGCGCCGGCACCGACCGTGGAGCCGACCGCCTCGTCGGACCCGGTGGCCGCCCCGGCCGGGCCGCCCGTCGACGGCGGCTTGTCCACGCCGGTGCTGGTCGCCGGCGGGGGTGGTGGCCTGCTGCTGGTGGTGGGGGCGCTGCTGCTCACCCTGTTGGCGATGCGCCGCTCCCTCACCCGCGACCGGCTCGTCCGGGGCGACCCCGGCCAGCGCGTCGCCGGCGCCTGGCGGGAGGTCACCGACGCGCTCCGGCTGGCTGGGCGACCGGTCGGCGACGACCTGACGGCCACCGAGGTCGCCGGGTACGCCCGCCAGGCTCTCGCCGACGCCCGAGCCCTCCGTACCGGCGGCGGACCGTCCGCCCCGGACGGTGTCACGGGAACGGGCGACGGCGCGGCGGCTGCCGGGAGCCCGGACGGCGTCGACGAGTTGGCGGTCCTGCTCAACGAGGTGGGTTTCGCCCCCGGCGCCGTGACGCCCGACCAGGCGGTCCGGGCCGCCGAGATGGCCACCGGCTACGTGGCCACCCTGCGTTCCGCCCGCCCCTGGTGGCGCCGCCTCCTCTGGTCCATCCACCCATCCCCGCTACGCCGGGCCCGCCGACCCGCGCGCTGATCAGGACTTCGGTGCCGACTCCCACCGCGGCGGACCGGCTTCTCCTCCCCCGGCGAAGGGGAACGCGTTCCCGCGGCCGGGGGATCGCCCGTGCGCTCTGTCAGGTGGTCAGGCGGCGGATCAGCTTGCGCATGCCGGCCTGCCAGCCGTCCGGGTCCTCGGCGCGGCGGCGCGCGTAGTCGGCGACCTCCGGGTGCGGCAGGATCAGGAACCGCTCCTCGGCGAGCCCGGCGACGGCCGCGTCGGCGACCTGATCCGGGGTGAGCACCGCGCCGGAGGCGGCGATCACCCGGGCGCCGAGGTGACCCTCGACGAGGCCCTCGGCGAGCATCGGCGTGTCCACGCCCTGCGGACAGAGCGCGCTGACCCGGATGCCCCGGTCCCGGTAGGTGATGGCCAGCCACTCGGCGAACCCCACCGAGGCGTGTTTCGTCGCGGTGTACGCGGCGTCGCCCACCGCCGTCAGCACGCCCGCCGCCGAGCAGGTGTGCAGCAGGTGCCCGCCGCCCCGGGCGAGCATCCCGGGCAGCACCGCACGGGCCGAGTAGACGTGGGCGAGCACGTTGACGCGCCACGCCCGGTCCCAGCCGGCGTCGTCGACCTCCACTCCCCCACCGGTGGTCACGCCCGCGTTGGCGCAGAACAGGTCGATGCGGCCGTAGCGCTCCTCGGTGTCGGCGACCAGGTCGCGGACCTGCTCCTCGTCGGTGACGTCGAGGGCGATGGGGTGCGCGACCGGGCCGATGCCCTCGGCCACCGCGTCCGCCGCGTCGGCGTCCAGGTCGGCGATCACCACGGCGGCGGCGCCCTCGGCGGCGAAGCGGCGCGACAGGGCCGCTCCGATGCCGCCGGCGCCGCCGGTGACCACCACGATCCGGTCGGTGAGGTTCACGCGGAGGCTCCTGCGGTGTCGGTGCCCAGCTGGGCGATGAGGGTGAGCAGCGCGGTCGCGCCGCCGGCGGCCACCTCCGGGGTAGGCAGCAGCGCGATCACCGGTACGTCCACGCCGGCGTCGGCGTAGCGGCGCACCTGGGCACGACACCGCTCCGGAGCGCCGTGCAGCACCAGCGCGTCGACCACCTCGTCCGGTACCGCCGCGCCGGCGCCGCGCCGGTCACCGGCGGCCCACGCCTGCCACATCGGCGCCAGCACCTCGTCGCGGCCCAGCCAGCGGTGGAACTCGGCGTACGCGGGGACGGTGAGGTAGCTGGTGATCAGCCGGCGGCCCAACGCGCGGGCGTACGTGGCGTCCTCGGTGGGGCAGACGAAGATCCGGGCGGCGACCTCGAAGCCGGCGCGGCGCTCGCCCAGCTCGCCGAGGGCGCGCGGCACGTCGTCGGCGCTGAGCCAGTTGAGGATCACCCCGTCGGCCTCGGCGCCGGCCAGCCGGAGCATCCCGGGACGCAGCGCGGCGAGCAGGATCGGCGGCGGCACGGCGGGTGGCCGCTCCAGCGTGAACCGCCGCACGGTGAAGGTGTCGTAGACCTCGTCGACGGTCTCGCCGCGCAGCGCGGCGCGCAGGAAGCGCAGGACGTCTCGGGTACGCCGGAACGGCTCCTCGAAACGCACCGCGTTCCAGTCCCGTACGAGCACCGGCGAGGACGCGCCGATGCCGAGCGCGAACCGGCCCGGCGCGGCCTCGGCCAGCGCCGCCGCGCTCATCGCCAGCAGGCCCGGGCCTCGGGTGAAGACCGGGGCGATGGCGGTGCCCAACCGCAGCCGGGGCTGCCAGGCGGCGGCGAGCGCCAGCGGGGTGAACGCGTCGGCCCCGGCGACCTCGGACGACCACACGTCGGTGAACCCGGCCCGGTCGAGGGCCGTGTAAACGGCCTCGTGGTCGCTCAGCGCGATCCCGCCCAACGGCACGGTCATGCCCCATCGATTCGTCACCGATCGATCGTGCCCGTTGACGGGGCGCCCGAGCAAGATCTTCGTACTGGGCAGAATCGCCGGTTTCCGGCTGTCGCGCCGACGAAGGGTGCTACGACTTCGAGGTGGAACGGACCACCGGCTCAGGCCGCTGAGCATGGGTTCCAGGGCGACGGGACGCCTGGAGCCGGTCCCGGCGGCGGCGGCGCCCGGCCGGGCCACCTTCCTTGAACTCTTCTTCGACCTGGCGTACGTCTTCGCGCTCACCCGGATCTCCGCGCGGGCGTTCGAGGACCTGACCGGCGCGCCGGCCCGGGAGAGAGTTGGGCGGCGGTCACCGGAGGCGGCAAGACGCTGCTGTTGCTGCTGGCACTCTGGTCCGTCTGGCAGGGCACGGCGTGGACGACCAGCAGGTACGACCCGTACAAGATCCCGCTCCAGACGGTCGTCCTGACCGCACTGGTGTGCGGGATGGTGATGGGGGTGGCGATCCCGCGGGCGTTCAGCGAGGCCGGGTTGATGTTCGCGGTGGCGTACGTGGTGGCGCAGGTGTCCCGACCGGTGATCCTGTCGTTGGCGCTGGGTCCGCACCCGTACCGCCGGCTGAAGGTCCGCATGGCGGTGATCTTCGCCGTCACCGGGGTGTTGTGGATCGGCGGAGCGGTGCTGCCGACCAACCCGCAGGTGCTGCTCTGGGCGGCGGCGCTGGCCATCGAGTACCTGGCCGCCCGGTTTGGCTGGCCGGTGCCGGGGCTGGGTCGGTCGACGATCTCGAAGTGGGAGATCGCCGGAGAGCATCTGGCCGAGCGGTACCAGCAGTTCTTCCTCGTCGCGCTGGGCGAGACGATCCTGGTGGCCGGCTTCGCGTTCAGCAGGGGGACGTACGGGTCGGGGCACGCGTGGGCGTTCGGGCTGGCCCTGGCCACGTCGATCCTGCTGTGGCGGATCTACGTCCAGCGCGCCGGTCGGATCCTGGGTGAGGCGGTGATGAAGGCCCGACATCCCGCCACCATCGGCCGCTCGGCCGCCGACACCCACCTGGTCATGGTGGTCGGCCTCTCCGCCACGGCGATCGGCTACGAGCTGCTCATCGAGCATCCGGTGGACCGGTTCCCGGCGGCGTGGCTGGCCCTGGTGCTCGGTGGGCCGGCGCTGTTCCTGGCCGGCCGTTCCCGCTTCGAGTACGAGGTGTTCGGCCGGGTCTCCCCGTCCCGGTGGATCGCCATCCTGGTGCTGGTGGCGGCGGCCGTGCCGCTGCGGTACCTGCCCGGGCTCGCCGCCGCCGCCGTGGCGGTGCTGGCGCTCGGCGCTGTCGCGGTCGTCGACGCCCGCCGGGCGCGCGGCGCTCCGCCGGAACCGGCCGCGCCACCGTTCTGACCCATCGGTGTACGACACTGCCAGCGCCCTGCGGCGGGCTAATCTCGGCGGGTGACCTTCTCCCTCGTCGCCCGCTCCGCCGACGGCCGCCTGCACGGTGTCGCCGTGGCCAGCAAGTTCCTCGCGGCCGGGGCGCTGGTGCCCGCGGCGGAGGCCGAGGTCGGCGCGCTGGCCGCCCAGGCGCACGTCAACCTGGCCTACCGTCCCCAGGGGCTGACCCTGCTGCGCACCGGGGTGGCCGCCGCCGACGTGGTGGCCGGTCTGACCGCCGCGGACCCCGAACGGGAGCACCGCCAGCTCGGGGTGGTGGCCGCCACCGGTCCGGGCGCGAGCTGGACCGGATCGTCCTGTCACCCGTGGGCCGGCGGGCGGACCGGCGACGGCTGGGCCGCGCAGGGCAACGTGCTCACCGGCCCGGAGGTCGTCGACGCGCTGGCCGACGCGTGGCTGGCCGGGTCGACGTTGCCGTTCGCCGAGCGGCTGGTCGCCGCGCTGCGCGCGGGTGACGAGGCCGGCGGGGACCGGCGTGGCCGGCAGAGCGCCGGGCTGCTGGTGGTCGAGCGCGGCGGCGGGTACGGCGGCGGCAGCGATGTGCTTGTCGACCTGCGGGTCGACGACCACCCCGACCCGGTCACCGAGCTGGGCCGTCTGCTGGCCGTGCACACCATGCTGTTCAGCCGCCCCGACCCGGCCACCCTGCTGGACCTGAGCGGCGCGGTCGCCGAGGAGGTGGCGGCGTTGCTCACCGCGCTCGGCCACCCGGTGACCGGGGACGGGCCCGAGGCGGCACTGAACTCGTGGGCGGGGTTGGAGAACCTGGAGGAGCGGCTGGTGCCCGGCCGTATCGACCCGGTGGTCCTGACGCACCTGCGCCGCGTGGCCCCGCACGTCCCGGCACCCCGCTCCGCGAGCTGACCTCGCCACCGCCGGCCGCTCGGCCGGCCCGCCACGACCAGGCGACGCCGCCGGCCGTCACGATCCGCACAGTTTCGGGGAGAGTGCTGCTTCCACAAGCAGCGAGGTAGCACTTTCCGTGACGTTGCGCGGATCCCGGGGCTCAAGGTTGGGTCGGGGCGGCCGCGCCCGGCGGGCGTGTCGAGGTACGTCAGCGGCCGAAGGCCAACCAGCGAAAGCCCGCGGCGTCGATCTCGGCGCGCTCCGCGGGGGTCAGCGCCGCCCGCCCGGTGGTCTTGCGGATCAGGGTCAGCCGATCCCAGCACAGCCCGGCTGGTGCGGGCCGCCCACCGGTGAGCAGGTCGGCGATCACCGCCGCCGCCTGCGGGGTGAGCCATGGTGGCCGGTCCAACGCGACCGCCAGGTCGAGGCCGTGTACGCCCACCTCGACCACCCGGGTGCGCAGGAACTCGGTGAGGCGCATCGCGTCGCCGTGCCGGGTCCGGACCACCCGCTCGGGCGGGGCGGCCGCGACCGCCGCGTCGGCGGCCCGCCAGGACTGCTCGAACTCGCCTGGCAGTGTCGACCGGCCCACCGGCACGCCATCCCACCCGCCGCCGGCGATCCACGCGGCCTCAGACGGCTCAGCCGTAGACGACCCGGCCTCGGACCGGGCGGCGTCGATCCGGGCGGCGTCGATCCGGGCGGCGTCGATCCGGGCGGCGTCGATCCGGGCGGCGTCGATCCGGGCGGCGTCGATCCGGGCGGCGTCGATCCGGGCGGCGTCGATCTCGGGGGTGAACTTCGCCGCGCCGAAGTAGCCCGCGGCGTCCACCTCGGCACGCGGCGGCGCGGGTGCGGCGAGCATGCCGGCCAGCCGTCCGGCGCCGGTGCGTACGTGGGCGATCAGATCGCGCACGGCCCAGGGCGGGCAGGTGGTCGGCCGGTCGAGGTCGGCGTCGTCCAGCTGGGTGAGGATTCCGGTGAGCCGGGCGCACTCGGCCCGGAACGCCGCACGGACCACGTCCACCGGCCGGTTCAGCCCTTGACCCGGGGGACGAGGCGGTGCACGACGGTCAGCACCAGCGCCATCACCACCGCCATCGTGCCGGCGATGCCGGCGGCGCTTCCCGCGTACCCGACGAAGAGTGGACGGCGGTTCAGCTCGTCCGGCCCGGTGCCGCGCAGGTCGACGAGCCAGGACAGCGCCAGCCCGCAGGCGATCAGGGCGAGGACACCGGCCACGCCGAGCACCAGCGCCGCGATCCGGTGCGCGTCGCCGGGCGCGACCTCGGCCTGTTCCCGCTGGGTGATGAGCAGGAGCAGACCGGCCAGCGCCGCCCACACCCCCACCACCAGGTACGCGGCGACGGCATCGCTGGGCCGGTGCCAGCCGGCGGAGAGGGTGGCCACCCCGGCGAGGGCGGCGTAGCTGGCGCCGAGGAAGGCGCCCACCGCGCGCACCTTGCGGGGCAGGACGAGCACCAGCGCGACCGCCACCGACGCGGCCACCGCCGTGTGTCCACTGGGCAGGCTGTTGCCGACGGCGGCCCGCTCCGGGTCGAGGCCGTAGTCCGGCCGGTTCAGCCCGTACTTGAGCAGTTGGGTGGAGACGTTCGCGCCGGCGATCAGCAGCGTCGCGGTGATGGCCAGCGCGATCCGCCCCCGGATGAGGGCGATGAAGCCGATCACGGCGGTGGCGGCCACCAGGGACACCACCGACATCGCGTTGAGGATCCGGTCGACGGGGCCGTCGATGCGGTCCTGGCCGATCCGGTTGCCGGTGAGGGCGACCGTGTCCACCCACTGGCCGATCTCGGTGTGCACGGCCACCCGCCAGACGGCGAGGAAGGCGGCCGCCTGGACGAGGGCCAGTACGACCAACCAGACCGCAGTCCAACCCCGTGCCGTCGCGCGCATCCGCACACCGTAGCGGCCTGGGTCAGTCGGCCGACCGGTGGCCCGCCGTCTGTCGATGGTTAGGTTGGGCGGAGGTGAGGGGG
>NZ_VDFY01000185.1 GCF_006228125.1 Micromonospora orduensis
CTCCAGCAGCGCGTAGCGCGACTCGACCGGCGGGCCACCCTGGCGGTAGCCGTTGTCCAGCAACGCGTAGCGCGACTCGACCGGCTCGGGCCGCGGCGCCGGCGGCTCGGGTGCGGCCCGGTACGTCGGCTCGGGCCGGTAGTCCGGCTCCGGCCGGTACGTGGGCTCGGCCCGGTAGGTGGGCTCGGAACGGTACTCCGGCTCCGACCGGTAGGCGGGCTCGGAACGGTAGTCCGGCTCCGCACGGTAGGTGGGCTCGGAGCGGTACTCCGGCTCCGAGCGGTAGGCGGGCTCGGAGCGGTACTCCGGCTCCGCACGGTAGGCCGGCTCCGCCCGGTACGCGGGGTCGACCCGGTAGGTGGCCTCGGCCCGGTAGGCGGGCTCGGCGCCGTACGACAGCTCGGCCGGATGCCCGATGGCCGGGGCGCGCCCGGCGTAGCCGTTGGGGGCCGCGCGTCGGGGCAGCGGATCCGGTGGTGGCTCCTCGGCCCGCCGGTCGGGCTCGGCCTGCTCGGCGCCACGGCCGCCCAGCCGGGCGCGGTCCAGCAACGCCCGCCACCGCGGCGCTGGTTCGGCCGGCCGGCCCCAGCCGGTCTCACTGCCCTCCACGGCCCGCCCTCCCAGCACCATCGATCTCCGTCTGACAGGCTACGAAGGAAACACTATTCGGACCACACCTCAGGACGCACACCGCCCGGCACAGATCACGACGGGGTGGGGGCGAGCGGGCCGGCGTCGGTCGCGTCCGGGGAGGTGGTGACGCTCGGCGCGGCCGGCTCGGTCGTCACCGTCGACGACGCGTCCGGTGACGGAATAGTGACGAGCGGTGCGGGTTCCGACGATTCGCCCATCGACGCCGAGGGTCGAGGGGCGGGCGCCGTCGACCCCGTGGGCCCGGCCGGGTGCGACGTCGGGCTCGGCCCGGTGTCGACCGGCGGGCGGACCACGTCGCGCTGTTCGGGAAGCGGCGGGGTGAAGACCGCGCGGTCCAGCCGGTACACCTCGGGGGCGGGGTCGACGGCACGTACCGCCGGCCGGGTCGCCACACCCCGCAGCACCTCGGGGGCCGCCCGGACGACCGCCGCGTACACACAGTCGCAGCCACCGCGGTACGCCGCCGCCTCCGCGTCCGCCACCTCGGCGCCGTCGGCGTACCGTGCGCGCAGTTCCCGCTCGTCGACGCCGTCGCCGGTCGTCGCGGCGGCCCGCGCCCGGTAGTCGGCGGCCTCGGTGGCCTTGCGGGCCGCCACCTCCGCCATCCCGGCGACGACGTCGTCCGGCACCCGCAGCGCGGGGATCCTGACGATCTCGGTCTGCCGCCCGGGCAGCGGCACCCGCCCGAAGACCGTCGACACCGGCACGTCGCCGAGCACGTCCCCCAGGCGCTGCGGCGGCAGGTACGCGTCGAACGCGACGAGCGCGTACGTCCCGTCGCCCGTGGACGGCGTCGCGGTGGACAGGGCGGCCAGGTCCGCCGCCGCCGAGCGCAGGTAGCCGGGGACGGAGTCGCCGTCGGCCACCCCGACCCGGGTCACCTCGCCCACCGTCCGGTCGCCGACCGGAGCGTCGTCGGCGGCCCACACGGCGGTGCCCAGCACCGCCGCCAGGGAGAACAGCGCGGCCCAGGTGAGCACCCCGGACCGCCCCGAGCGGTCACCCAACCGGGCGACGCCCCGGGTCAGCGGCGGCAGCAGCCGTTGGTCCAACTGCCGCAGCAGGTCGCCGGCGCGCACGGGCGGGGTCCCCTCGTCGGATCGGTGTCGGGCGGTCGCCGCTCTAGTCACGCAGGATCTGAAGCGCGCGCTCCAGGTCGTCAGGGTAATCGCTGACGAACCGGACCTCGTCCCCCGAACGGGGGTGCAGGAAGCTCAGTTCGCGGGCGTGCAGCCACTGTCGGGCCAGTCCGAGACGGGCCGAGAGGGTGGGGTCGGCACCGTACGTGAGGTCACCCACGCAGGGGTGCCGCAGGGTGGAGAAGTGCACCCGGATCTGGTGGGTCCGGCCGGTCTCCAGCCGCACGTCGACGAGGCTCGCCGCCGGGAACGCCTCAAGCGTGTCGTAGTGGGTGATGCTCGGCTTGCCGCCGGAGACCACAGCCCACCGGTAGTCGTGGGTGGGATGCCTGTCGATCGGCGCGTCGACGGTGCCGCGCAGCGGGTCGAGGTGGCCCTGGACCACCGCGTGGTAGCCCTTGTCCACCTCGCGGTACTTGAAGGCGCGCTTCAACGCCGTGTACGCCTGCTCGCTCTTGGCCACCACCATGATCCCGGTGGTGCCCACGTCGAGGCGGTGCACGACGCCCTGGCGTTCGGCGGCGCCGCTTGTGGAGATGCGGTGCCCGATTGCGGCGAGGGCGCCGATGACGGTCGGGCCGGTCCAGCCGGGGCTGGGGTGCGCGGCCACGCCGACCGGCTTGTCCACCACCACGATGTCGTCGTCGGCGTACACGACGCGCAGGCCGGGCACCGCCTGCGGCACCACGGTCGGCGGGGCGACCGGGGCGGGCAGGGTGACCTCCAGCCAGGAGCCGGCCTTGACCTTGTGCGAGTTGGCGCGGACGGTGCCGTCGACAAGCGCGTCCCCGGCGTCGATCAGGGCCGCGGCGGCGGTGCGGGAGAGCCCGAACAGGCGGGAGACGGCCTGGTCCAGGCGCATCCCGTCGAGGCCGTCGGGCACGGGCAGGGAACGGTGGTCGCCGCCGGCGGCGAACGCGGAGGTCATGCCCGCTCCCGCTGGTCGGCGGTGGTCGCGGTGGCGTCCGCGTCGCTCGCGTCGCCGTCGCGGCCGGCCCGCCGGCCGTCGCGCTGGCGGCCGGTCAACTCCAGCAGTACGGCCAGCAGCACGCCGCAGACCAGCGAGCTGTCGGCCAGGTTGAACACCGGCCACACCTGGCCGTACGGGTCGAACAGGCTGATCATGTCGACCACGTGCCCGTGGAACGGCGAGGGTGCCCGGAAGATCCGGTCGACGAGGTTGCCCAGCGCGCCGCCGAGCACCAGGCCCAGGGAGATCGCCCAGGGCAGCGAGCGCAGGCGCAGCGCCATCCACACGATCCAGCCGACCACACCGATGGTGATCAGCGGGAAGATCCAGGTGTGGTCGGAGCCGATGCTCCACGCCGCGCCGCTGTTGCGGGTGAGGCTCAGGTAGACCAGGCCACCGAGCAGCCGGACCGGCTCGCGGTCGGTCAACGCGGCGAGCGCGAGGTGCTTGGTGACCAGGTCGGCCAGCAGGGCCACCAGGGCGACCCCGGCGAGGATCGCGACGGCCCGGGGCCGGGGCTTACCGCCTCCCGGCTCACTGCGGCCGGGCTCGGCGGACGGTGCTGCGGTCATTCGCTCCCCATCGACAGTCTCGGCGGTGATCGCTCACCGTCCCATCGCCGCCGGGGAACGGACCTCAGCGCCGCTCCTCCAGCTGCTTGCACGTCACACACAGGGTGGCCGACGGGAAGGCGGCGAGGCGCTCGACCGGGATCGGGTTGCCGCACCGCTCGCACCAGCCGTAACCACCCTCGTCCAGGCGCTCGAGGGCGCGCTCGACCTGCGTGATCCGTTCCAGGATGCTGTTGGCGAGTGAGATCTCCTGCTCACGCTCGAACGTCTTGGTGCCGGTGTCGGCCTGGTCGTCCCCGGCCGAGTCGGTCAGCCGGTCGCGCTGCAGCTCGGTGATCTCGCTCAGCGTCTGATCGTACTCGGCGCGAAGCTCGTCCCGCCGCGCCGCCAGGGCCGCGCGGATCTTCTCGGTCTCCGCCGCGCTGCGGGTGACCTTGGCCACGGCCTTGCGGCCGGCGGTCCTCGTGTCGGCTGGCTTCGCCATGGGTCGCTCCCTCGGCCGCGGAACCGCGTGGTCCACGGTTCCTGGTCAGGGGGCGCCACCCAGGGCGTCCCCTATGTACAAAAAGGGGCGCACGGCGACGAGGGCCGCGCACTCCGGAGGTTCGCAAGGATACGGAACGTACAGGCGTCCGACAACGTGCCGCACCGTCGTACCGCTTAACTGCCCCGAGACCTGCTTAACTGGGGCAAAAGGAACGCTAGCAGATCAACGGTCTGAGTCGTCCCCGTACTCCCCAAACCATCGGGCCAGCCGACCCCGCCGGCTGACCGCCCGCAACCGCCGTTCGGCGGCGTCGCGCACCCCCGCGGTGGCGACGATCAACAGGCTGTCGCCGGTCTTCAGCCGGGTGTCCGGGCCGGGCACGAAGCCCACCCCGTCCCGCAGCACCAGGGTCACCGAGGCACCCAACGGCAACCGCAACTCGTCGACGTGCACCCCCGCCAGGCGGGACCCCTGCGGCACCTCGAGCTGGAGCAGGTCGGCCCGCATCCGCTCCAGCGGAGCCGTCTCCACGTGGATCTCGGTGGCCTCGGCCGGCGCCGTGATGCCCAGCCGGCGGGCCAGCGGCCCGAGCGTCCCGGTCTGGACCAGCGTGAAGATGACCACCAGCACGAAGACCGCGTCGAAGAGCCGATCCGCGCCCGGCACCCGCTCGGAGAGCGGAATGGTGGCCAGCACGATCGGCACCGCACCGCGCAGCCCGGCCCAGGACAGGAACGTCTGCTCGCGCAGACCCACCCGGAACGGCACCGCCGACGCCGCCACCGACAACGGTCGCGCCAGCAGCACCAGCGCCAACCCCGCGACCACCGCCGGCAGCACCGCCGCGTCCAGCCGGCCCGGCGAGACCAGCAGACCCAGCAGTACGAACAGGCCGATCTGCGCGAGCCAGGCCAACCCGTCGGCGAAGCCGAGGATCGCCCGTCGATGCGGCAGGCGGGCATTGCCCAGCAGCACCCCGGCCACGTAGACGGCGAGGAACCCCGACGCGTGCAGCACCGCGCCCGCCGCGTAGGCCAGCACGGTGATCCCGACCGCCGCGATCGGGTACAGCCCGGCCGCGGGCAGCGCCGCCCGGCGCAGCGCCCACGTCCCGGCCACGCCGGCGGCCACGCCCACCGCCGCGCCGACCCCCAGCTCGTAGACGACCAGCCCGGCCTCGTACCACCACGGATGCGCCCAGCCGGAGTGCGACAGCAGCACCACCAGCAGCACCACCGGGGCGTCGTTCATACCCGACTCGGCCTCCAGCGTGGCCACCAGCCGCGGTGGCAGGCGCAGCCGGCGCAGCGTCGCGAAGACCGCCGCCGCGTCGGTGGACGAGAGCACCGCCCCGTAGAGCAACGCCAGCCGCCAGTCCAGACCCAACAGCAGGTGTACGGCGACACCGACGACCAGGATGCTTACCACCACGCCGACCGTGGAGAGTGCGGAGGCCAGCCCGAGCACCGGACGCAGCGTGCTCCACCGGGCGGTCAGGCCACCCTCGGCGATGATCACGATGAGCGCGCAGAACCCGAGGGTCCGGGTCAACTCGACGTCGTCGAAGCGGATGCCCAGCCCGCCCTCGCCGATCGCCACGCCCAGCGCCAGGTAGACCAGCAGGCTGGGCACCCCGAGGCGGGTGGAGAGACGCACCGCGCCGACCGCCACCAGGAGCACGCCCGCACCGAGCAGCAGCGCGATGTCCAGCCCCGGTGTCACCGCTGCCCGGCCCGGACGTTCCTCACTCGACGGATCCGTCGCGCAGTCGGCAGAGCAGCCCGGACAGCTCCGGGCCGGGCCGGTCGACGAGGAAGAGCTTGTCCCGGCTGGCCGCGCCGGCCCGCAACGACACCGCGGCCGGCCGCACACCCAACGCGCCGGCGAGGGCCCGGCGGGCCGCCTCGGTGGCGCGTCCGTCGACAGCCGGCGCGTGCACGGCGATCACCAGGGCCGGACCGTTCGGTCCGTCGAAGCGGCCACCGACCCGGTCCCGGGACGCGCCGGGCTTCACCCGTACCGCCACGGTGAGCGTGTCCTGGGCGGGCACCGGACGCCGTTTCAGATCGGTCGGACGTCGGCGAGCAGGACGGTGGCCGGTGCGCAGCGCGCGCACGGGGTGAAGCCCAGCTCGACCGCCTCGGCGACCGGCAGGGTCTCCGCCGCCCGACCGACCAGGTACGGACAGCGGGCGAGGTGGTAGCGGGGCCGGCCGTCCACCACCTGGACGGGATCGGGCAGCCGGGCCACCCGGGCCGCCTCGGCGGGGGTGACCGGCTGGGCGGCCGGTTCGCCGGCCAACGCCTCGGCGGCCACCGCGTCGGCAGGCGACGCCTCGTCCGACGGCGCTGGACTCACCGGCCGCGACGACGACGACGCGTCGCCGACCGGGGCCACGAACGGGGCGTCCCGGTCGACCGACGCGTCGAAGGGTGAAGCGTGGTCGGCCGGCGGCTCGGGTGGTTGCCGCCACCCGGTGCCGCCGGAACCAACAGTCGACGGCATGTGCTGCACCGGCACGTCCGGCTCGACAAGCGGCGGCCCGTACGGAACACCCGACGTGGCCTGGCTGGCCGTACGGGGTGCGCGGGCGGCGCGCCGGTCGGACCGGCCCGGAGCCGCCGTGGCGCGGTTGGCGGCTGCCTGGCGGGCACCCACCACCAACGCGACGGCGGCCAGCAGACTGGCCGCGATGGAGATGATCAACATGATGCTGGAGCCCCCGGCCAGGCCGAGAACCAGCAGCACCACCGCGACGAGGATGAGCAGGAGGCTCGCGACTATCACGGCTCACCCCCGCCGCTTCGTACCGTCCAGGCAGGGCCGGCGACCGTCACCATTGGCGGACAGCGATCGCCGGCCGGTGCTCAGCGTCCGGCTTCGAGGGCGCCGGAGCGCCCGCCGCCGTACGAACCGGCGAGCCCTGCGGCGGCCAGCCCGTTGCCACCGGCGACCCGGCCCGCCTCGGAGCGGGTCATCTCGGCCTCGAGGCCCTGCCCGCGACCGTCGAGGTCACGCAGCTGGCTCTCCAGGTACGCCTTGAGCCGGGTGCGGTACTCGCGCTCGAACTGCTTGAGCTCCTCGATGTGCTTCTGCAGCGCCGTGCGCTTGGCGTCCAGGCCGCCCATGGCCTCCTGGTGCCGCTGGCGGGCGTCCCGCTCGAGGGCGTCGGCCTTCGCGCGAGCCTCGCGGGTCACCTCCTCGGCCTTGCTGCGAGCCTCGGAGAGAAGCTGGTCGGCCTCGCGCCGGGCGTCGGACACGTGGTCGTCGGCGGTGCGCTGGGCCATCATGAGAACCCGCAGCGCCTGCTGCTCGCCGTCACCGGTGACGCCGGCCGGGCCGCCGGTCGCGCGGACCTGCTCCAGCTCGGCCTGCATCGCGCGGGCGGCCTGCTCGGCCGCCGACTTGTCACGCTGCACCCGGTCCAGTTGAGCCTTGACGTCGTTGAGCTCCGCCGCCAGTCGGGCGTCGCCGCCGGGGCCGGCGGGGGCACCGCCACGGCCGCCGCGCTCCACCTGGGCGCGCAGCTCGTTGTTCTCCTCGATGAGACGGGCGAGCTCGCGCTCGACCTCGTCCAGGAAGGCGTCGACCTCCTCCTCGTCATACCCCCGCTTGCCGATCGGCGGCTTTTTGAAGGCGACGTTGTGGACGTCGGCCGGGGTCAGCGGCATCGAAACTCCTCGGGTCAGTTGCGGCCGCGAAAGCGCGTCGGTCATCAGGCAGATGCCCTGATCGACGGCCCTAACACGAACTCCATCAGCACGAACAGGATAACCAGGAGCACAAGGGAGGCCAGGTCGATGCTCACGGTACCAATTCGCAGCGGAGGGATCACACGCCTCAACGCGTTGAGAGGGGGATCAGTGACGCTCCACACGGATTCCAATCCGGCCGATGCTCCACGCCCCGGCTGCCACCGACGGCCGTACTGCAGGACGGCGCTCAGCACGAACCGGGACAGAAGAAGCAGCAGGAAGACATAAAGGATCAGGTACAACACTTGCAGCAAGATCGACAACACGGTCAGCGACGTCCCTCGGGTCGGGCGGGATCAACTCAGACTGAAAAAACCGCCCTCAGCGATCTTGGCCTTGTCCTCAGCGGTGACCTGGACATTGGCCGGTGAGAGCAGGAACACCCGATTGGTCACGCGCTCGATCGTACCGCGCAGCCCGAACGCCAGCCCGGCGGCGAAGTCCACCAGACGGCGGGCGTCGGCCTCGTCCATCTCGGTGAGGTTGATGATCACCGGGACCCCGTCGCGG
Source organism: Micromonospora orduensis (assembly GCF_006228125.1). GTDB lineage: Bacteria > Actinomycetota > Actinomycetes > Mycobacteriales > Micromonosporaceae > Micromonospora > Micromonospora orduensis. The sequence continues at coordinate 8,088 of NZ_VDFY01000185.1, forward strand.
AAATGCTCACCGATGGTGCGCGCCTCGCGGTAGGTGGTCGGGTGCAGCGTGGTGATCTGGTACCGCTGCTCCTCCTCCGGCGCCACCGCGCGCTCACGCGTCGTGGCCTGCGGCGCGAGGGCGAGGTTGTCCCGGGTGTGGTAGGTCAGCGCGCCGGACGTCTCACCGGCCGACGACCGGGTGATCGACCGGACGCTGGACCGCTCGACCCGCTCCGGACGCTCACCGTCACCGCGGTCGGACTCGCTGACGCGCCCGTTCGACCGCTCGGAGAGCCGACCCCGCTCGCTGACCCGCGGCCGGGGAGCCGGCGGCTCCTCGGTGTCGTCCTCGTCCTCGTCGGCGAACTCCTCGGCGTACCGGCTCTGCCGGTACCGCGAGTCGCGGTAGCCACCCTTGTCGTAGCCACCGTCGTCGTAGGCCCGCTCGTCGTCTTCCTCAACCAGACCGAGCCAGACCCCCGCCTTGCGCAGTGCACCCATCCCGCGCCCTTCCGTCCGCCGTGCGGCACGCGCCCCCGTGCCATGTCGCCCGTCGCGAGTGGACAACCATGCCCATCGGACCGGAACGGCAATCCCCTGGCACGCGATTCGCGTCGCATGCCACGCCCCCCGACAAGGAGACGCCGTTCCTGAAACAACACTGATGTAATTTGCTTGTCTCGCGGTCAGGCTACCGCAGCGTGGGGCGCATTCCGAGCAACGCGCTACCGACGCGGACATGTGTCGCGCCGTATCGGATCGCGATTTCCAGGTCGCCGCTCATTCCCGCGGACAGGGCGCTCGCTCCCGGATGGACTCGCCGGAACGCCTCGGCCACCTCGGCCAGCCGCTCGAAGGCCCGTTCCGGAGGCCAACCCAGCGGCGCCACAGCCATCAGACCGGCCAGCCGCAACGACGGCGCGGCGGCCACCGCCTCGGCCACCGGCTCCAACCCGCTGCCCGGGTCTGCCGAACCGGGCAGCGCCCCACCCCGGGCCGGGTCGCCGTCGATGCTGACCTGCACCAGTGCCTCCAACGGGCGCTCCCGGTCCGCGGCAGCGGTGGCCAGCGCCCGGGCCAGCCGGACGCTGTCCACGGAGTGCACCACGTCGGCGTAGCGGACCACCGAGCGGGCCTTGTTGCGCTGCAACTGGCCGATGAAGTGCCACCGGGGGTCGACCCCGGCCGCGGCCACCTCGGCGGCCTTGCCGGCGGCCTCCTGGTCGCGGTTCTCCCCCACGTCGGTCACCCCGAGCCCGGCCAGCGCCAGCACGTCGCTGGCCGGGTAGGTCTTGGTCACCGCGATCATCGTGACCTCGGCGACGTCCCGGCCGGCGTCGGCGCAGGCGCCGGCGATCCGCTCCCGGACGTGCGCCAGGCCGGCCGCGAGTTCGGCGCGCCGGTCCGGTCGTACCGTGGCTGAGCTGTCGGTCATCGGCGGAGCTCAGGACCCGTTCTTGAGAAAGTCGGGCACGTCCACGTCGTCGAAGAGCACCCGACGCGGCGACTGGGTCGGCGCCGGCATGGTTGCCGGCGGCGTGACCGGGGCGCTCTGCGGCGCCGGCTGGTTCGTGTTCGTCTTGCGCGCCGGCTCGGCCGCCTTGTACGCCGGCGTGCCGCCGTCGAAGCCCGCCGCGATGACCGTCACCCGCACCTCGTCACCGAGCGCGTCGTCGATCACCGCGCCGAAGATGATGTTGGCGTCCGGGTGGGCCGCGTCGGTGACCAGCTGCGCCGCGTCGTTGATCTCGAACAGGCCCAGGTCGGAGCCGCCGGCGATGGAGAGCAGCACGCCGCGCGCGCCGTCCATGCTCTGCTCCAGCAGCGGGCTGGAGATGGCCGCCTCGGCCGCCTCGACCGCGCGGTTCTCGCCGCGGGCGCTGCCGATACCCATCAACGCGCTGCCGGCGCCGCTCATCACGCTCTTGACGTCGGCGAAGTCCAGGTTGATCAGACCCGGGGTCGTGATCAGGTCGGTGATGCCCTGCACACCGGAGAGCAGCACCTGGTCGGCGGTGCGGAACGCGTCCATCATGCTGATGTTGCGGTCGCCCAGCGCCAGCAGCCGGTCGTTCGGAATGACGATCAGGGTGTCGCACTGGTTGCGCAGTTCGTCTATCCCCGACTCGGCCTGCACCTGGCGGCGCTTGCCCTCGAAGGAGAACGGCCGGGTCACCACGCCGATGGTCAGCGCGCCGAGTTTACGGGCGATGTTCGCCACCACGGGCGCGCCGCCGGTGCCGGTGCCGCCGCCCTCACCGCAGGTCACGAAGACCATGTCGGCGCCCTTGAGCACCTCCTCGATCTCGTCGCGGTGGTCCTCGGCGGCGTTCTTGCCGACGTCCGGGTTGGCGCCCGCGCCGAGTCCACGGGTCAGCTCACGGCCGACGTCGAGCTTGACGTCGGCGTCACTCATCAGCAGCGCCTGGGCATCGGTGTTGATCGCGATGAACTCGACGCCCTTGAGCCCAACCTCGATCATCCGGTTGACGGCGTTGACGCCGCCACCCCCGATGCCGACGACCTTGATGACCGCCAGGTAGTTGTGCGGAGGTGTCATCTCCGGTCCTTTCCCTTCGAGATTGGCTTCGGCCGACCGGTTACGGCGTGGCCAGACCAGCGGCCGACGACAGCTGTCACCAGCGAGGATCAGAGGTGAACCCTCACCCTCTACTAGAGGCTTACAGTTATGTCAACCACTGAACCTCTTCGGGGCAACGTAAGCGCCGCCGCGCGATGAGCCAAGGACCCGACCGGCGTGTCGCCGGCCGGAGCGCGACTCGTCACGTCCGGCGCACCCTCCCCGGTCAGCGGAAGGTCACCACGTCCGGCGCGCTCACGTCGATCCGGTCGGTCTCCTCACCGAGCAGCGCCGTGGCCACCCGCGCCTTGTCCGTACCCCGCGTCGCGTCTCCCCAGACCACCGTCCGGTCCCCGCGCAGCCGCAGACTGATCCGGGCCAGCCCCTGCACGGTCACGTCCACCAGCTCGGCGCGCAGCTGCGGGGTCAAAGCGACAAGCACCTCCAGCGCGGCGCGGGTATCCGGGTCGTCGCCGGCCGGCCGCGCCACCTTGACCAGCGGCAGCTCGGCGGGCCGCCGGGCCACCGTCCGGAACGCCACCCCGCTGCGGTCGATCAGGGTGAACGCCTCCCCCTGGGGCACCGCCGCCACCGGCGTCCGTTCGGTCACCCGGACCACCAGCGCGCCCGGCCAGTCCCGGGAGACCGTCGCCCGCTCCACCGGCGCCAGCTCGCCGACCCGGCGGGCGGCGGCGGCCAGGTCCACCCGGGCCAGCGGCACCCCGTCGGCCACGCCGACCGCGTCGCGCACCTGCACCGGGGTGACCAGGCCGGCACCCTCCACCCGCACCTCGCGGACGCCGAACAGACCGGTGCCCAGCACCGTCCACGCGATCAGTCCGGCCACCGCCAGCACCCCGGCGACCACCGCCCACGGCAGCGCGGCGCGCATCCGGCGCTGCCGGGCACGGGCCATGAACCGGCGGGTCGACGGCGGCACCGCGTCGCTGCCCGCCCGCACGAGCTGCCACCGCCGCACCGGTCCACGGCGCGGCGCGCCGCCCTCGGCGGCGCTGGTCCGTCCTCGGGCCGGGCCGGGGCTCATCCGGCCGTGGGCGCCGCGCCGTCCGGAGCGGCGGTGCCACCCAGGGCCGCACCGTCGCCGCCGGCCGTGGCGCCACCGGCCACCGGCTCACCGACGGCCGGGTTGGTCGCCACCGGGTCGACCGTCGCGGTCGGCGCGGCACCGGCGGTACGCGCCAGCAGGCCGGCCAGCAGCTCGTCACCCATCAGCGAGATCGGCGGGGCGCCCATGGTCACCACCACGTCCCCGGGGCGGGCCCGGCGGACCACCTCGACCGGCGCCGCCTCCCACGAGTCCACGAAGACCTTCCGCTCGGCGGGCAGCGCCACCGCCTCGATCAACGCCGCCGAGCCCTCCCCGGGCTGGCGCAGCTCACCCGGCCCGAAGACCTCCAGCAGCACCACCTCGTCGGCGATGGCCAACGCCTCGGCGATCTCCGCCTGCGAGTCGCGGGTCCGGTACAGCCGGTAGGGCTGGAAGACGACGATCAGCCGCCCGTCCCCGGCCACCTCGCGCAGCGTCTGCAACGCCAGCGTCATCGAGGTCGGGTGGTACGCGTACTCGTCGTAGACCAGCACGCCGTCCGCGACGCCCTTGCGCTCGAAGCGCCGCCGCACACCCGGGAACACCGCCAGCGCGGCCTCCGCCGCCTCGAGCGGCAGATCCAGCAGGTACGTGACGAGCACCGCCGACGCGCTGTTGAGGCCCATGTGCCGCCCCGGCACCGGCAGCCGGAACTCGCCAAGCGACCGACCGTCGATCGCGGCCAGGTAGCGCACCCCGCGCGCGGACGAGGAGATCTCGGTCAACCGCAGGTCGGCGTCGGCCGCCTCGCCGTACGTGTAGACCCGCCGGCCCTCGGCGCGCAGCGTCCCGGCCAGCCGGCGACCACCCGGGTCGTCGGCGCAGGTGATGATGAACCCCTCCGGGTCGGTGAGGCGGGCGAACTCGACGAACGCGGCCTCCAGCGTCGCGTAGTCGCCGTAGGTGTTCAGGTGGTCCGCCTCGACGTTCGTGATGATCGAGACGAACGGGCGGTAGATGAGGAACGAGCGGTCGCTCTCGTCCGCCTCGACCACGAAGTACTCGCCGGTGCCGTGGTGGGCGCCCGAGCCGACCTCGGAGATCTCCCCGCCGATCACGAAGGACGGGTCCACCCCGGCCTGCTGGAGCACCATGGTCACCATCGAGGTGGTGGTGGTCTTGCCGTGCGTGCCGGCGACCGCCACCGCCCGGCGGCCGGTCATCGCCGCGGCCAGAGCCTCCGATCGGTGCAGCACCCGCAGGCCGCGCCGACGCGCCTCGACCAGCTCCAGGTGGTCCTGGGGAATGGCCGACGAGTAGACGACGGTGTCCACGCCGTCGAGGTTGGTCGCCTCGTGGCTGAGGTAGATGGTGCCGCCGAGCGCCCGCAGGCCCGCCAGCGAGGGCCACTCACGCAGGTCGCTGCCGGAAACCCGGATGCCCCGGGTGAGCAGCAGCCGGGCCACGCCGAGCATGCCCACCCCGCCCACCCCGATCAGGTG
>NZ_VDFY01000262.1 GCF_006228125.1 Micromonospora orduensis
GCCCCAGCCGGACGGCCGGGCCGCCCAACCCCCAGGCGTGCGGCGGCTCCCCCGGCCCGCTGCCCCACCGGGTGTCCGGGGTGGACTCCAGCACCGCCAGGGCGCCGCTGGCGTTGATGTCCGGACGGCGGACCTCCACCCCGTGCCGGCGGGCGTCGTCGACAAGGGTCTGCGGGGAGTAGAAACCCATCGGCTGGGCGTTGAGCAACGCCGCCAGGAACGGTGCCGGGTGGTAGCGCTTGAGCCAGGAACTGGCGTACACCAGGTAGGCGAAGCTCATCGCGTGGCTCTCCGGGAAGCCGTAGCTGGCGAACGCGGTGAGCTTGCGGTAGACGTCGTCGGCCAGCTCGCCGGTGATGCCCCGCTCGGCCATCCCGGCGTAGAGCCGGTCGGCGATGCGGGTCATCCGCTCGACCGAACGCTTCGCGCCCATCGCCCGGCGCAGCTGGTCGGCCTCGGCCGCGTCGAAGCCGGCCAGGTCGATGGCGAGCTGCATCAACTGCTCCTGGAACAGCGGCACGCCAAGGGTCTTCTCCAACGCGTTGCGCATCAACGGGTGGGCGAAGGTCACCGGCTCCTGGCCGTTCTTGCGCCTGATGAACGGGTGCACCGAGCCGCCCTGGATCGGGCCGGGCCGGATCAGCGCCACCTCGACCACCAGGTCGTAGAACTCGCGGGGCTTGAGCCGGGGCAGGGTGGCCATCTGGGCGCGGCTCTCCACCTGGAACACCCCGACCGAGTCGGCCCGGCAGAGCATGTCGTAGACCTCGGGGTCGTCCAGGGTCATGTCGCCCAGGTCCAGCCTGGACCCGATCATGTCGTAGCCGTAGTGCAGCGCCGACAGCATCCCGAGGCCGAGCAGGTCGAACTTCACCAACCCGACCGCCGCGCAGTCGTCCTTGTCCCACTGCAGGACGCTGCGCCCCGGCATCCGCCCCCACTCCACCGGGCACACCTCGATCACCGGCCGGTCGCAGATCACCATGCCGCCGGAGTGGATGCCCAGGTGCCGGGGGAACGTCTGCAACTCGTTGGCGTACTCCACCACCTGCTCGGGGATGTCCTCGACGTCGACGGTGGCGACCGAGCCCCACCTGTCGATCTGCTTGCTCCAGGCGTCCTGCTGCCCGGGTGAGAAGCCGAACGCCTTGGCCACGTCCCGTACCGCCGAACGAGGCCGGTAGGAGATCACGTTGGCGACCTGGGCGGCGTGCTCCCGGCCGTAGCGGGTGTAGACGTGCTGGATCACCTCCTCCCGCCGGTCGGACTCGATGTCCACGTCGATGTCCGGAGGGCCGTCCCGCTCCGGGGCGAGGAAGCGCTCGAAGAGCAGCCGGTGCCGGACGGCGTCCACGTTGGTGATCCGCAACGCGTAGCAGACCGCCGAGTTGGCCGCCGAACCCCGGCCCTGGCAGTAGATGTCCTGCTCGCGGCAGAACGTGACGATGTCGTAGACCACCAGGAAGTAGCCGGGGAAGCCCAGCTCCTCGATCATGTTCAGTTCGTGGTCGAGCTGCGCGTACGCCGTCGGGTGCGCCTGCGGGGGGCCGTAGCGCTCCCGTGCCCCGTCGGCGGTCAGCTTGCGCAGCCAGCTCATCTCGGTGTGCCCCGGCGGCACCGGGTACGCCGGCAGCTGCGGCGCGACGAGCTGCAGGTCGAAGGCCAACTCGGCGCCGAACTCGGCGGCCCGGGCCACCGCCCCCGGGTACGCGGCGAACCGGGCCGCCATCTCCGCGCCGCTGCGCAGGTGGGCGGTGGCCGCGGCGGGCAGCCAGCCGTCGATCTCGTCCAGGCTGCGCCGGGCCCGGACGGCGGCGACCGTGGTGGCCAGCCGACGCCGGCCAGGGCTGGCGTAGTGCACGTTGTTGCTGGCCACCGTCGGCAGCCCGGCCGCCGACGCCAGGTCGGCGAGCGCGTCGTTGCGGTCGGCGTCGACGGGATGCCCGTGGTCGGTCAGCTCCACCGCCACCGTCTCCGCGCCGAAGAGCGCGGTCAGCCGGTCCAACTCGCGGGCCGCCGCGTCCACCCCCTCGGTGAGCAGCGCCCCCGGCACGTGCCCCTTGCGGCAGCCGGTCAGCACCAGCACGTGGTCGCGCAGCTCGGCGGCGACCTCCTCCAGGTCCCCGTAGACCGGGCGGCCCTTCTCCCCGCCGCGCAGCTGGGCGCGGGCGATGGTGGTGGCCAGCCGGGCGTACCCCTCGTGGCCGTGCGCGAGCACCAGCAGGTGCGCGCCGTGCGGGTCGGGTTCGCCGTTCTGCGGGCCGGGCAGGCCGAGGGACAGCTCCGCGCCGAAGATGGTCGGCAGGCCCAGCGTGCGGGCCGCCTCGGCGAACCGGACCACCCCGTAGAAGCCGTCGTGGTCGGTGACGGCGAGCGCGGTGAGCCCCAGCCGGGCGGCCTCCTCGGCCAGTTCCTCCGGGTGGCTGGCGCCGTCGAGGAAGCTGAAGTTGGTGTGCGCGTGCAGCTCCGCGTAGGGCACCACGCCGTCGGGGCGGGCCAGCTCCGGCGGCTGGTACTGCTCGCGCCGGCGACTCCAGGCCGGGGAGTCTCCCCCGTCGGCGTCCACGGCCAGCGGGTCCACCACGTGCAGGTGGCGCTCCTCGCGCGGCCGCCCCCCGCCCGACCGGCCGGAGCCGCCGCCGGCCCGCCCGGAGAGCACCCGTTCCAGCTCCGACCAGGGCATCTTCGGGTTGTGAAAGCTCATCGAGCCGCCGCTCTCACGAGTGGCCGGATCCCGACGGCCGGATCCGCCGGCGAGCGATATACCTGGGAGTCATAGATATGCCTGACAGTCATATCGCTCGTCGGGACATCCGCCTCCGCCCTGGGGAGCGCCGGCTCAGTCATAGATCGCCTCCACCAGCCACTGCCCGGCCTCGACGGCCAGCAGCAGGGCGGCACCGTCGGCCAGGCTGACCTGGAACCGGGCCCGACGGCGGGCCTCGACCGGCGCCCACCACCGCTCGTCCACCGGCCACGGGCCGGCCCAGCCCACGATCTCCGCCGGCTGGCCGGTACCGACCACCAGCCGAGCAGGTGGAGCGCTCACCGCCAACCGCGCGCTGATCACCACCGGCTCGCCGGCGGCGTCGTGCACCGTCGCCGCAAGCGGGCTGGGCAGCACCACCGCCGGCGCGGGCGCCGGCAGCCGGCCCGGCCACGGCGGAGCGTCGGGGCGGGCCGGGAGACGTTCGTCGCCCCACGGCACGAGTCGCACCTGGTCGGCCGGGGAACGCCCACCGCCGAGCACCGCCGTGACCACCGCTTCCGGACCGAGGATGCCCTGCACCCGGCTCAACGCCCGGTGCGCCCGCTCCCGCTCCTCGCCGGTCTCCCCCCAGAGGCCGGTCTGCAGACCGGCCTGGGCGATGACCCCGTCCGGGATCAGTCGCAACCGGATGATGCCGGCCGACGGCCGGGCCGGTCGGGCGCCGGCGCGGCCGTTGCTGCCGGAGAGCCAACCGTCGAGCTGCCAGCGCACCCGGTCGGCGATGGCGGCGGCGGTGAGCAGCCCGTCGTGCCGCCACACCCGGTGCAGCTCCTGCCCGTGCGCGGTGACCGCCTCGATGCCGAGCCGGGTGCAGGCCAGCCCGTGCCCGGCCAGCCGGTCGTGCAACTGCTCGGCCAGCGCGCGGGCGGCGAACGCCGCCGCGTCGACCCGGTCGACCGGATCGTCGTACTCGCCGGTCACCGTCAGGTCGGCCGGCGGCTGCCGGACGGCGAGCGGGCGGTGGTCACGCCCGGCGGCGAGCCGGTGGGCCAGCGCGCCGTCGAACCCGAACCGGGCCAGCACGTCACCGGCCGGCAGCGCGGCGAAGTCGCCGAGGGTCCGCACTCCCAGCCGGCGCAGCAGGTCCGCCAGCGCCGAACGACCGAGCGCCTCGACCGGCAGCCCGGCCAGGAACTCCGGTGTGCCGCCCGGCTCCACCACCCGACCGGCACGGGCGGCCAGCCCCGCGGCGAACACCCCGTCGGCGATACCGACCTGGCTCTCCACCAGGCACGACTGAGCGACGTGCTCGATGATCCGTTCGGCGGCCGCCTCCTCACCACCGAGGTAACGGCTCGGGCCCCGGGCCGCCACCGCGCAGGACCCCGGACGCACCACCTCGACACCGGCGACCAACTCCTCCACCGCGGCGACCACCGGCTCGAACGCCCGGGCGTCCCGGCCGGGGTCGTGCTCCACGACTGTCAACTGTGGGCAGCGGCCCTGCGCCTCCCGTTTGCGCAGCCCTCGACGGACCCCCTCGGCGCGGGCACGCTCGGAGCAGGCGACCACCCGGTTGGCGTGCAGCACGGCGACCGGGCCGGTGGCTGGCACCCCCTCGACGATCTCGGCGGCGAGCACGGGCCAGTCCGGGCACCACAGCAGCAGGGTCCGTGCCGGTGAGCCGGTCATCCCCGCCCGACCAGGGCCAACGGCACGGCCGGTCGACCCCCGGTCGACCGCACCGTCCGGGGAATCACCCGGGTGAGCTCGTCACCCGGGAGCCAGACCTTGATCTCCTTGGGCCGGGCGGCTGCTCCGCGCCCGCGCGCCGAGACGGTGACCTCCCGGCGGCGCAACCTCCCCCGGCCCTGCCCGAGCCCCTCCCAGACCCCACGGACCACCTGCAACGTCACGTCCGCGCCGTCCCACCGGCCGTACGGGACCAGCACGCTGCCGCGCTGCCGGGCCCGGGCGGCCAGCCGGGTGGCGACCGAGGCGGAGACCGTGGCCGGCACGGTGGTGACCACGACATCCACCCCGTCGATCAGCGCGGCGACCACTGTGGCCCACTCGGGGCCGGGATTCGGCACCAGAGCCAGCCGATCCAGGGCGATACCCAGTTCGGCGGCCGCGCCCGCACCGAAGGTCGGCACCCCCACCACGGCACACCACGAGCCGGCCCGGGACGCCTCGGCGAGCAGGGCCAGCACCAGCGAGGTGCCGCCGCTACGCCGAGGTTGACCGGCGGCGACCGCGATGGTGCTGCCCCGGCGCAGGCCCCGGTTGGGCAGCAGACCGGTCAGCTCGGGCGTCACCGGCAGCACCCGGTGACCGCCGACCGGATCGGGTGCGCTCGCCGGGCGTACCAGATCGGCAAGCGCGGCGGAACCGACCACCATGCGGCCCGCCATTGGACCAACTCCCCCGTCGTTGCTGTGGATCAGATCAGGACCGGCACGCTGTGACGCCGGCCGCCCGGCTCCCCCCGACCGGGCGGCCGGCATCACGGCGGGATCATGCGGCGAGGCCGTCCAGGGTGGGTTGGTGGGCCATGCCGAGCGCGGTCTCCACCACCGTGACGAACTGCTCGGCGGCGCGGAGCAGGTCGTCGGCCTCCCGGGCGCTGACCACCCGGGGAATGCCGGCCTCCGCGGCGGCCCGCTTGCTGGCCCCGGCGGCGAAGAACCGGGCCCACTCGTCGAGCTCGGGGGCAACGGCGCAGAGCAGGACCCAGACGCTGGTGATCCGGTTACGGCGGCTCGGCGCGGGCCGGGCCCGGGCGGCGAGCAGGGCGGCCGCCGCACGCAGCGCCGCCAGGTGGGCGGCCGCGTAACGCAGGCCGTCGGGGCGGGTCTGGCCAGCCTCGACCAGCCCACGCCGGGCCAACGTGAGGAGCTGGGCAGGGGTGCGGTGCGGCAGCACGTGCGCCGGCACCGTCGGTGCCTGGGCCGGGTTGGTCGGCATGGACTGTCTCCTCCACGTGGCCGGGCGTCGCCTCGGCGCGGTGGAGCCGCCGATGAGACGCCGAGTCGGGTGGTGCGGAGGAAGACGCACCGGGTGTGGCCGGCCGGGTGTGGATGCTTCCCCACACCACACCCGGCCGGCGTACCGGCGGGTTCGTCGCCCGCCGCCCGGGGGTCGTGGGCGGCGGGCGACGCTCCTGCCTGATGGGACCGGGCTCGCGACTGCCCGGAAACCCAGGTGCGGCCCGCGGAGCCGCACCGCCCGGAGCTGGCGCCGCGAAACACCTCGCTCCGGCTGGTTGGAACGGGCGTTCGAGGCAATCGAACACTCGTTCTAACTGCTGCTGACAGTACACCTCCCCTCCGACGAAAATGCAACGTGTGACGCGCCGGGGCTCGCCGTCCGGGCGCACCGGGGTGAACGGCATCGGACGGACCGGGAAGATGTCCCCATGCAGCCACACCCGAACGTACGGGCGGTGCAGGACGCGCTCACCGCCGCTGGCACGCGCAACGGCGTCGGCGAGCCCAGCACCGTCCGCCTGCTACCGGACGCGGTGCACACCGCGGCGGCCGCCGCCGAGGCGCTCGGCGTCGAGGTCGGCCAGATCGCCAACTCGCTGATCTTCGACGCGGACGACGAGCCCCTGCTCGTGCTCACCTCCGGCGCGCACCGGGTGGACACCGCCGGCCTGGCCGCGTCGATCGGGGTCACCCGGCTGCGCCGGGCCACCCCGGAGTTCGTCCGGACGCACACCGGGCAGCCGATCGGTGGGGTCGCCCCGCTCGGGCACCCGCGAGCACTGCGCACCCTGGTGGACACGGCCCTGGCGGCGTACCCGGAGATCTGGGCCGCCGGCGGCGTACCGCAGGCGGTCTTCCCGATCACCTACACGGAGCTGCTGCGGGTCACCTCCGGCACCCCGGCCGAGGTGGCGTGAGCACCATTGCGGAGCTGGTCACCCTGCACGTGTGGCGGGTGCACCGCGGCGCGTTGCCCCGGGCGCTGACCCGGATGGCGGTCGACCCGCGCCGCCTGCGTGCCCTGCCGGGCGTGCGGTTCGGCAAGCTGCTGGGCACCGGGACCGGCACCAGCTTCGGGCCGGGTGACGCCGACCTCACCCGCTGGGCGGCGCTTACCGTCTGGGACTCCCCCGCCGCGGCGGCCGGCTTCGACGACTCACCGGTCGGACGCGCCTGGGCACGCATCGCCCACGCCGCCGTCCGGGTCGACCTGCGACCGCTGAGCAGCCGGGGCGAGTGGTCCGGGCAGCGGCCGTTCGGCGACCCACCGGGCGGACGGGTCACCGGGCCGGTGCTGGCGCTGACCCGGGCGCGCCTGCGGGCCCGCCGGGCGGCCACCTTCTGGCGGGCGGTCCCGCCGGTGGCCGCGGCCCTGCGCGAGGCACCCGGACTGCTGGCCCGGTTCGGCGTCGGCGAGGCGCCGCTGGGATGGCAGGGCACGGTGAGCGTGTGGCGCGACCCGACGGACCTGGTGGCGTTCGCGTACCGTCACCCGGAGCACCGGGCGGCGATCATGCGTACCCCCACCGCGGGCTGGTACGCCGAGGAGCTGTTCGCCCGGTTCGAGGTGCGCGAGGTGGTCGGCGACCGGACGGTGCTCGGGTGGGTCGCCGACGGCGATCCGGGAACGGTGAAGGGTGGACGGGCATGAGGTTGGTGCGCTGGACGCCGGACGATCTGGTCCGGCGGCTGGACGACGTGGTGGCCGTCTACGGCGAGGCGATGGGATACCGCACCGACCTGTTGGAAGCGCGACGCGGCTACATCGCCACCCACGTCCGCCGCCCCGGTTTCCGGGCCGTGGCGAGCCTGACCAGCGAGGGTCACCTGGCCGGCTTCGGCTACGGCTACCTGGGCGCCGCCGGTCAGTGGTGGCACGACCAGGTGCACCGGGCGTTGGACGCGCCGACCCGCGAGCGGTGGCTCACCCACTGCTTCGAGGTGGTCGAGCTGCACGTCCGGCCACCGGCGCAGGGGCACGGTCTGGGCGCCGGCCAACTGCGGGCGCTGCTCGGCATGGCCGAGGGCGACACGACGCTGCTGTCCACTCCGGAGGCCGTGGAGCAGACCTCGCGGGCCTGGCGGCTGTACCGGCGGTTCGGCTTCGTCGACGTGCTGCGCGACTTCCACTTCCCCGGCGACGAGCGGCCGTTCGGCGTACTCGGTCGGGATCTGCCGCTCGAGCCCCCCGCGGCATGACCCGGCGGATCTCCTGGGCACTGCTCGCCGTCCTGGTGCTCGCCCAGATCTGCTACCCGCTGACCACCGGCGCCACCCGGGCCGGGCTGACCGTGGCCACCGTGGTGATCGGCTGGCTGCTCTCGGTGGGCCACGCGCTGCTCAGCCGGGGTCCCCGGGTCGCGGCGGCGCTGGTCGCGGTGGCCACCGGTGGCGGGTTCGCGATCGAGGCGATCGGGGTGGCCACCGGTGTGCCGTTCGGCAGCTACGACTACTCCGGTGAGCTGGGCCCCAAGCTGGCCGGGGTTCCGCTGATCATCCCGCTGGCCTGGACCTGGATGGCCTGGCCGGCCTGGCTGGCGGCGGTCCGGCTGACCGGCGGCGGTTCGACGGCCGGCCGGTGGGTGGGGCGGATCGCGCTGGCCACGGTGGGGCTGGCCGCCTGGGATCTCTTCCTCGACCCGCAGATGGTGGCCGAGGGCTACTGGGTGTGGCGGGACGCCACCCCGGCGCTGCCCGGCCTGCCCGGCATCCCGGTCAGCAACTACCTGGGCTGGCTGCTCTTCGCGGTGCTGATGATGAGCGCGCTGCGCCCGCTGGCCGGCCCGGCCGTCGAGCACACCGACCGGCGGGACCACCCGATGGTCGCGCTGTACCTGTGGACGTACTTCTCCAGCATCCTGGCCCACGCGGTCTTCCTCGACCTGCCCGCCTCGGCGCTGTGGGGCGCGGCCGGCATGTCGGTGACCGCCGTGCCGCTGGCGGTGACCCTGCTGCGCGACCGCCGGAGCCGCGACGCGGACCGGGAGGACCACGAGCCGCGCCGCACCGGCGTCGACGCGACCCGATGACCGTCCTGCTCGCCCTGCTGCTCGCCGTCGCCGCGTTGACCGGGCACACCTGGCTCAACGCCGCCCGCTGGCTGCGCCGGCCCACCGACCGGCCCGACGAGGTCGACGAGGCGGTGGCCGTGCTGCTGCCGCTGCGCGACGAGGCCGCCCGGGTCACGCCCTGCCTGCGTGCCCTGCTCGCCCAGCGCGGCGTGCCCGGGCTGCGCGTCGTGGTCCTCGACGACGGGTCCACCGACGGCACCGCCGACGTGGTGCGCGCGGTGGCCGGCGACGACCCCCGGGTGACGCTGCTCAGCGGGGTCGCCCCGCCGCCGGGCTGGCTGGGCAAGCCGCACGCCTGCTGGCAGCTGGCCACCCGGGCCGACCCGGCCGCCACCGCGCTGGTCTTCGTCGACGCCGACGTGGTGCTCGCCCCGCACGCCGTGGCGGCCGCCGTCACCGAGCTGCGCGCCGCCCGCGCGACCCTGCTGTCGCCGTACCCCCGGATCGTGGTGGCGACGGCGGCCGACCGGCTGGTCCAGCCGCTGTTGCAGTGGCTCTGGCTGACGTTCCTGCCGCTGCGCGCGATGGAACGCTCGCCGCGGCCGTCGCTTGCCGCGGCGGGCGGGCAGTTCCTGGTGGTGGACCGGGCCGGCTACACCGCCGGCGGCGGGCACGCCGCGGTCGCCGACAAGATCCTGGAGGACGTCGAGCTGGCCCGGGCGGTCAAGCGGGCCGGCGGGCGGATCGCCCTGGCCGACGGCTCCCGGCTGGCCACCTGCCGGATGTACGACGACTGGCCGCAGCTGCGCGACGGGTACTCGAAGTCGCTCTGGGCGTCGTTCGGGCACCCGGGCGCGGCGGCGGCCGTGGTCGCGGCGCTGCTGCTGCTCTACACCGCCCCGCCGCTGGTCGCGGTGGCGGGTGCGGCGGCCGGCGCGGCGGAGGTGGCCGCCGTGGGTCTGGCCGGCTATCTGCTCGGGGTGATCGGGCGGGTGCTGACCGCCCGGGCGACCGGGGGCCGGTGGTGGCCCGACGCGCTCGCACACCCCGTGTCGGTCGTGGTCCTCGGTTGGTTGACCCTGCGGTCGTACCATCTGCGGAAGCGGCGCCGCCTGACCTGGCGGGGCCGCCCGGTCAGCTAGGAGGGCGCGGCATGGCGCGGATCGTGGTCGTCGGCGCCGGGGTGGGTGGCCTCGCCACCGCCGCCCGGCTGGCCGCCACCGGGCACCAGGTGACCGTCTTCGAGGCCGCCGACACGGTCGGCGGCAAACTCGGCCGGTACGCGCACGACACCCCGGCCGGGTCGTTCCACTTCGACACCGGGCCGAGCCTGCTCACCCTGCCCGAGGTCTTCCACGACCTGTTCGAGGCGACCGGGGCGAAGCTCGACGAGTACCTGGACCTGGTCCCGCTGGACCCGATCGTCCGGCACGTCTTCCCCGGCGGCGGCCCGGCGCTCGACTCGTGCGCCGACCCGGTGGAGTTCGCCGCCCGGATCGGGGCCGCCTTCGGTGACCGGGCGGCCGCCGACTGGCAGCGGCTGTGGCGTCGGGCCGCGCGGGTGTGGAACGCCTCTGAGCGGGACATCCTGCGCCGTACCGTCGACTCCCCCCGCGACCTCGCGTCGCTGGCCTGGCGGGTCGGTGACCTGGCCGCCATCGCCCCGGGCCGCACCCTGCGCGGGCTGGGCCGCCGGCACCTGTCCGACCCCCGGCTGCGGATGCTGCTGGACCGGTACGCCACCTACACCGGCGCCGACCCGCGTCGGGCGCCGGCGGCGCTGGTCGCCGTCCCCTACGCCGAGTTGGCGTTCGGCGGCTGGTACCTGCGCGGCGGGCTGGGCACCCTCGCCGACGCGCTGCTGACCCGCTGCCTGGACCTCGGCGTGGTCGTGCAGACCGGCGCCAGGGTGACCCGGATCGACGCCACCGGCGGCCGGGTGCACGGGGTACGCCTCGCCGGCGTCACCGCGCCGGTGCCCGCCGACGTGGTGGTGGCCAATGTGGACGCGATCACCGTCTACCGCGACCTGCTGCCGCGTCCGCGCCGGCTGGCCGCGCTGACCGACCGCAGTCTCGCCGGCTTCGTGCTGCTGCTCGGCGTTTCGGGCAGCACCGGGCTGGCCCACCACAACGTCTTCTTCCCGCGCGACTACGACGCCGAGTTCGACGCCGTCTTCGGCGACCCGGGGCGGGGCGTACGGGCCCGGCCGGCCGTCGACCCGACGGTGTTCGTCACCGTGGCCGACGACCCGATGGCCCGTCCGGCCGGGCACGAGGCGTGGTTCGTGCTGGTGAACGCCGCACGGCAGGGCATTGCCGCGGGCGCGGTCGACTGGCGCCGCCCCGGGCTGGCCGACGCGTACGCCGACCGGATCCTGGAGGTGCTGGCCGAGCGCGGCGTCGACGTCCGTGACCGGTTGCTGTTCCGCGAGGTGCGTACGCCGGCCGACCTGGACGCGGCGACCGGGGCGCCGGGCGGCTCGATCTACGGCACCGCCGGCGGGCTGCTCCGCCCGGCCAACCGGGGCCCGGCGCACGGGCTGTGGCTGGTGGGCGGCTCCAGCCACCCCGGCGGGGGGCTGCCGATGGTGACCCTCTCCGCGCAGATCGTCGCCGACGAGATCGGCCCCGCCTGGTAGGTCCGGCCGCTCAGCCGGCGTCGAGCAGCGCGCGGCGGACGGTGGACAGCAGCTGTCCCAGGCCGAAGCCGGCCAGCAGCACCCACACCGCCGTCGCCATGGTGATGGTGCCGGCGGTCAGGTCCGGCTCGATGAGCCCGGCCAGCCCGGCGACCAGCAACCCGACCAGCGCCACCGACACCCGGGTGGGGCGCTCGCCCACGGTCACCGCACCGATCTCGCGCATGCCGGCCGAGACCGCGCGGGCCCGCACGTACTCGTGCAGCCAGGACAGCGCCCCGCCCGCCACGACCAGCGCGCCCGGGGCGCCGACCAGCCAGAACGCCAACAGCCACGCCACCTCACCGAGCCGGTCGGCGAGCGAGTCGTAGACGTAGCCGAGGCGTGTGGTGCGGCCGGTGGCGACGGCAACCGCACCGTCCACGCTGTCGGCCACGGCGGCGAGCAGGACGAACAGCGCGCCGAGGAACGGCCCGTCGGCCGGCCGGGTCGCCAGCAGCGGTATGCAGAAGCAGAGCAGCACCCCGGCCACGGTGACCGCGGTGGGGCCCACCCGCAGCCGGCCCAGCACGTACCCGACGTGGTACGCGAACCGCAGCCACGCGCGTACCACAGGCGCGGCGGCACGGGGGTCGAACCCGCCGTGCAACCGCGCCCACGCCGTGGCGTACTGATCCCAGTTCAGCTGTGTGCCCACCTGGGGATCAACCGCCGTGCCGGGCACGAGGTGTCGCGGGACCACCGTTCACACCCGCGCGCCGACCTTCAGGTTCTGCCAGACCTCGCGAGTGGCGGTGGACCGGTTCAGGGTGATGAAGTGGATCCCCGGCACGCCCTCGTCCAGCAGTCGGCGGCTCATCTCGCTGGCCTGCTCGATGCCGAGCTGACGGACCGCCTCCGGGTCGTCGGCGACGCGCTCGAAGCGGGCCGCCAACGCCGGTGGGAAGGGCGCCCCGGACAGCTGCACGGACCGCTCGATGGTGCCGATCTGGGTCACCGGCATCACCCCGGCCAGGATCGGCGTGGCACAGCCGGCGGCGGCCACCCGGTCGCGCAGGCGCAGGTAGTCGTCGGCGTCGAAGAACATCTGCGTGATCGCGAACTCGGCGCCGGCCCGGCACTTGCGGACGAAGTGCGCGGTGTCGCTGGCCACGTCGGGCGAGCGGGGGTGCTTGTACGGGAAGGCGGCGACGCCCACGCTGAAGTCACCGGAGTCGCGGACCAGGCGGACCAGGTCCTCGGCGTAGTCCACGCCCTCGGGGTGGCGGACCCACTCACCGCCCGGGTTGCCCGGGGGGTCGCCGCGCACCGCCAGCACGTTGCGCACTCCCACCCCGGCGAGCCGCCCGATCACGTGCCGCAGCTCGGCGACGGAGTGGTTGACCGCGGTGAGGTGGGCCATCGGCAGCAGGGTGGTGTCGGTGGCGATCCGCTCGGTGACCGCCACGGTGGTGTCCCGGGTCGAGCCGCCCGCTCCGTAGGTGATCGACACGAACGACGGGCGCAGCGACTCCAGCTCGCGGATGGCCTGCCAGAGCAGCCGCTCCCCCGCCTCGGTCTTGGGCGGGAAGAACTCGAACGAGAAGGTCGGCTGGCGCTCACGGATGAGCTCCCCGATCGCCGGCTGCGGATTGGGGAGTACCGAGGGAAGACCGAGCGCCACGAACCGACTCTAGCGGGCGACGCCACCGCGACCCAGGCGCTTCCCACAGCGGGGGCGTGGCGCCGCCGCGCGGGCCGGTCCGGCGGGAGCGAAGGCGTCGTACCCCCACGGTAGGAATGGGTGGCGCGTACGGGTCGACGGGGGCCGACCGGGGGGC
>NZ_VDFY01000264.1 GCF_006228125.1 Micromonospora orduensis
GACCCGACCCCGTCCCGGATCCCGGCGCCGCCCGCCCGGTGCCGCGTGCACCCTCGGGGCTCTTCCCGGCCGGCCCGCCGGCCCGACCCACCTACCGCGAACCGCACCCGGTCACCGGCGGTGGTGTCGCCGCCGGCGGTGGTGCGGCGGCCGGTTGGCTGCTCCTGTTCGGCCTGCTCGGCACCGACGTACCGAGCTACGCGTGGTGGACGGTCTTCGCCGGCCTGCTGGCCTGGATCACCGCCCTGGTGCTGATCCGTCACGGCGACCGTGGGGTGGCCACCGGGGTGGCCATCGTGACCGCCGGTGGTTGGAGTATCGCCGCCGCCGTGGTGGCGGTCCGGTGGGCCACCAGTGGCGACTGGCCGCTGTGGTGACCGTGTCGCCGTTGACTGCGCGGTGTGCCCGGTTGGCTGCGTAGCGAACGCCGTCTTGACGTGGCCGTCGAGACTCGGCACGCTCGGCGCTATGGCCTGGACCATCCCGCGGCAGGACCCGGATCGCAGCCGCCGCCGCCTGCAGTTGCTCGCCGAGTTGGCGGGTGCCCGGGCGGTACGCCAGCGCAGTCGGCCACAGCGACAGCGCACCGAGCGTCTGCGCCAGCTCATCGCCACCCGCCGTCGGGTAGCCGGCTGATCCGACTTTGTCAGGAATGACCGGCCCGTCGGGGCGTTGACCGGTCGCCTGCCGACCCGACCGGCTAACGTGCACGCGTAACGAGTCGGCGCTGTGCCGAGGGGCTATTGGGGGGACCGTGTCGTACTTCGCTGCGGCTGTGGTGCGCGACGACAGCGGCTGGACCGCCGCCGAGGTCAGTCTGCGCGGCGCCACCGACATCGACGAGGTCGCCGACCGGCTGCGTGACGTCGACCAGGAGGCCGACGTGTCGCTGCTCTTCGTCGAGGCCGACGACGCGTATCTGGTGATCCTGCGCCTCGACGAGGGCGAGGACCTGCGGGTGTTCGGGTCGGACTCGGCGTTCGCCGAGGAGTCCCGGCTGGGTTCGCTGCTGGTCGGCGACCTGAAGACCTCGGTCACCGGCCTCGACGGCGACGAGGAACCCCGTCCGGCGGCCGGCGGCGACGACGAGACCGAACAACCGGTCGTCGACCCGGAGGCCGACCCGGTGGGCGACGCCGACCTGCTGGCCAACCTGGGCATCTCCGCGCAGAAGCTGCTGACCCTGTGCACGCACGAGGGGATGCTCCCGGCGGACGTCACCGCCGAGATCTGCGAGGTGCTCGGCTGCGTCGACGAGGTCGAGGAGTTGCGTGAGGTCTGAGCCGGCCGACGCCACCGACCCGTCGCTGGAGATGATCCGGCCGGGGCAGCCGACCCCCGGCGCGGTGGGTCGAGCCGGACCGGGCGCGCACGAGGACCTGGCCGACCCGGGCGACCTCGGCCGGCGGCAGCGGCACGAGCTGTGGATGCGCCGGGCCCTGGAGGTCGCCGTCACCGGCCCGGCCGCCTCCGTGGGTGCCGATGCGGTCGATGACATTCCGGTGGGCGCGGTGCTCTACGGCCCGGATGGCAGCGAGCTGGCGATCGGGCGTAACGAGCGGGAACTGTCCGGCGATCCCACCGCGCATGCCGAGGTGCTGGCCCTGCGCCGGGGCGCCGAGCGCGTCGGTCGGTGGCGACTGGACGGCTGCACCCTGGTGGTCACCCTGGAGCCGTGCACCATGTGCGCGGGCGCGCTGGTGCTGGCCCGGATCTCCACCGTCGTCTTCGGCGCCTGGGAGCCCAAGACCGGCGCCGCCGGTTCCCTCTGGGACGTCCTGCGCGACCGCCGGCTCAACCACCGCCCCGAGGTCTACGGCGGCGTGTTGGAGACCGAGACCGCCGCCGTCCTGCGCGCGTTCTTCCGCTGAGAACGGCCCGGCTCGGGCGGGCCGAATGCAGAGAGCGTGATGACTCTGCGGCATATTTATGCCACACAGTCATCACGCTCGTTGTGGTGCCGGGTCAGGCGATGATCGTGTCCAGGGCGATCTCGACCATCTGGCTGAAGGTCTGCTCCCGCTCCTCAGACGTGGTCTTCTCACCGGTCTTGATGTGGTCGCTGACGGTCAGCACGGTCAACGCCCGAGCCTTGAACCGGGCCGCGATCGTGTAGAGCGCCGCAGACTCCATCTCCACCGCCAGCACGCCGTAGTCGGCGAGCGTGTCGTACAGGTCCGGCCGGTCCGTGTAGAAGGCGTCCGCCGCCAGGATCGGCCCGACGTGCATGGTGACGCCGCGCCGCTCGGCCACCTCGACCGACGTACGCAGCAGCCCGAAGTCAGCCACCGGGGCGTAGTCGATCAGCCCGTCGAAGCGCATCCGGTTCATGTTCGAGTCGGTCGACGACCCGATCGCGGCCACCACGTCGCGCAGTTGCAGGTCGGTGCTCAGCGCACCGCAGGAGCCGACCCGGATCAGCGTCTTCACGCCGTACTCGTTGATCAGCTCGTGGGCGTAGATGGAGGCGGACGGCATGCCCATGCCGGAGCCCTGGACGGAAACCTCGACGCCGTTCCAGCTGCCGGTGAAACCCAGCATGCCCCGAACCGTCGAGTAGCAGGTGGCGCCCTCGAGGTAGGTCTCCGCGATCCACTTGGCCCGCAGGGGGTCACCCGGCATCAGGACCCGCTCGGCGATCTCGCCCGGCTTCGCGCCGATGTGCGTACTCATGGCAAAGATCCTGCCAGGCCGGCTCCGGCGATACCGGTTCGGCGTCCGAACCGGCGGTCCTGTACCCTCGTCGGCGGTGGCGTGTCCGAGTGGCCTAAGGAGCACGCCTCGAAAGCGTGTGAGGGTTTACGCCCTCCGCGGGTTCAAATCCCGCCGCCACCGCCAGTGAGATGCGAAAACGCCCGGTGCGATCCGTGAGGATCGCACCGGGCGTTCGTCGTTTCAGAGCTGCCGCTAGCTGGCGTCCCGGTGGGTCAACCGGTACGAGGCGTCGACGGCATCCGTCTCCAGGAGCACCGTGACCGGACCGGCGGGCAGGGTGCAGGTGAGGGTCCGTTCGACGGCCTGGCCGGTGGGGCCGCAGTACCGGATGCCCTGGCTGTCGAAGACCGACATGCGGGCGTCACCGGAGCCGGCGGTACGCGTCCAGGTGAAGCTCTCCCGGCTGGCGCGCTGGTCGGCCGGAACGGTGAAGCAGACCGCGAAGCGGTCCGCTCCGGTGGTCACCGTGGCACCGTCCGCGTCCCCGGGCAGGACCGGGCAGGCCGGCGGCCCGTCGGTCCGGGCGAAGCCCACGGCGTACGAGGCGTTGGGCTCGCCCTCATCCGCGGTGAGCAGCACGGAGAAGGGCGCCTCGCCGGTCAGCTCGCAGCTGTACTGACGCAGCGAGGAGTAGTCGCACACCTGCTCGCCGGCGGCGTTCAGCACACTGATCTCCGGCGAGGTCGCAGCGGTCACGTCGCCGGCCAGCAACTCGGCGACGTGAGCCCCCGTCGGGCTGGGCAGCTGGAGGCAGTTGTGCTGCCCAGCGGCCTCGAACGTGCCCCGGTGCGGGGCGTCCTGCCAGCCGGTGTCGGACACCGGCGTGCAATCCGATGGCTTCCACGGCAGCAGCGCGACGGCGTAGCGGAAGTCGTTGTCGATCACCACGTTGGGCACGCCCCCGCTGAGCACCATTGTGTACTTCCCGGCCGCCGGGATCTCGCACCACGTGTCGGTGCAGACCTTGACGCCGGCGGAGTCGTAGACGGTGGCGTACGACCGGTAGTTCTCCGCGTCCACCGCCGTGACCCGGTACACGCCGGCGCTGGGCAGGTCCAGCGTCCGGCAGCGGATGCCACCGAGGGCGCCGGCCGGTGCCGAGTTGTACGTGCCCGGGGTGACGGTCGGGCAGCCGACCGCGTCGGAGAGTCGACGGACCTGGACCTTGTACGTGAGGTCCTCGCTGTCGTCGGCCCAGTTCACCAGGTAGGAGACGACGCGGTAGGTCCCGGTGGCGGGCAGTACGCACCCGTCCTGCTCCGACCATTCGGTGCACAGCACGCCGCCCTGCTCGTCGACGATCCAGGAGGCGACCTCGTTGTACCGGTCCGGAGCCCGGTAGACCATCACCCGCTCGCCGGCCTCGCCGTGGAACGGCTGGCAGTTGGTCTGCACCGGTGAGGTCTGGTGCACAGTCAGGGCCGGCTGGTCCCAGTTGAGCCCGGTGGGGGCGGCACAGCCTTCGGCCTGGTCGAGGCGGGCCACCGCCACCTGATAGGTGACCGGTTCCCAGTTCCAGTTCTGCGACACGAGCGTGTACGCACCGGCCGTCGGCGCCGCGCAGGAGCGCCAGGAGTCGTACTCCGTGCACACCACCTGTCCGGCGTCGTCGTACAGCCGCCAGTCGAGGTACTGGTTCGCGTACTGCTCCATCCGGATGACCAGCGGGCCGGGGGTGGTGACCCGCAGCGACTGACAGCTGATCCCCTGGTTCGGTGGCACGGTGCCGGTCCCGACCGCCGCGCCCGGGTCTCCGAACGCGGTCAGGGGCAGGGCCGGGCAGCCGACCGACTGCGAGATCCGGGGCATCTTGAGGGTGTAGGCGGCCTTGTTGCCGTAGGTCTCCTCCAGGAAGAGCCGGTACGGTCCGGGCTCGCGGAGGGTGCACTCTGTGGGGTACCGCACCGAGCAGATCGGCTGGAACTGGGCGTCCAGGATGCTGCCCTGGATGTCCTCGGCGCCGCCCGGGTCGGCCAGGTGCAGGACCGCGCCGGTTGGCTGCTTGAAGGTGAAGCAGCGGGCGGCGAGGCCGGCGGGCAGGGTGCCGCTGCGACCGGTGGAGGTGAAGGAGAAGAAGCTCTCGGGCAGGTTGGCGCAGGTGGACGGGGTCCGCATCGACTCCGCCGACAGGGAGTAGGCGCCCTTGCCGGTGCCGTAGCTGAGCTTCACCGCGACCGTGTAGGTGCCGGCGGGGCCGAGCTTGCACTCCGTGAGGTACGGGCCGACGTAGCAGACGGGTGCGCCATCGGGGCCCTTGACCTGTGCGCCGACACCGTCACCGGAGACCGCTCGGAGCCGGATGTACAGGGTGTCCTGGTCGACCGTCGAGGTGATCGTCCAATTCTGCTGTGTCGTGCCGGTGATCGACGCGCAGTTCTTGACCTTGCCCAGCGGGAGCTGCCCGCCGCAGGTGGCGGAGGGGCTGACGACAGTCGTCGGGCCCGCGGTGGCCCGGCTCGGAGCGGGAGTCGCGGGTGCTGGCTTCGAGGGTGCGGTGACGGCGGGGGGTTGCCCGGTCGTCAGTGTCGGTCGCGGCGACGGGTCGGCCGTCGGGGCGGCGGTGGCGGGGCCGGCCAGCAGGCCCGCCCCCGTGAGGCTCAGGGCAGCCACGGCGGCCCATCTCGCGAGGTGTCTCCACAGTGGATAGGGCACGGTTGTACGCACGATGTCCCCCCGTTTTGGTCGCGCGATCTGCGCGAGTGGGAAGATGATTTCACGGTGGTCGATCGCGGACAATCGGCTTGTCGGGCCGGCTGGGACGGGTCGATCAGCAGGGGCCGACGCCCTCGTCGAAGAGGCGGCGGGCCCAGTCGGCGTACCCCGCGATGGTTCTTCGGACCGTGCGCCCGTCGTGCAGGAACAGGTATGCGCGGTCGCCGCTGCGGGCCAGTAGCCCGTCGAGCCGGTGCGTCCCCTGTGGAGCGTGAAGGCGCGTCACCGACCGGTAGCGGGACCAGACCTGCTCGACGGGTGAGCCCGCCGCGATGCCCTCCGGTGTCCGCATCGGGTCGTCGACCCAGAGCAGGACCAGTCTGTCCTCGATGAAGACCGGGCTGACGGTGTCGTGCTCGGTGAGCATCGGCCCGCAGGTGTCCAGGCCGGTACGCAGGACGCCCCGGCGGGCCAGCTCGTCCTCGGTGTCGCCGAACTCGATGTTGCTCAGACCGTTCAGGTCGATGGTCTCCACGCTGCCGGCGGGCCTGCCGTCCGGGCTCGGCCCGGTTGGCGGTACGCCGCTGCCGGCGATCGAGGCAGCCGTCATCAGCGCGGTAATAAACGCGAATTGTCGCAATTTCATGGAATCCCCCAGTCCCCAACGGGACGGGAGCGTTCAGGTTGCTGCCCGGCGACGGATTACTGATTTTCCCACTGTTCGACCAGCTCGTCCCAGTAGTCGGCGCTGAGCCGACGGCGTCCGTGCGCCAGCCAGCCGGCGGTGTTCCGCTCCAGGTGCAACCCCAGCTCGGCGAACGGGTCGATCCACGTACCCCGCTCCACGCCGAGCCGGGTCAACGCCTCGTTGATCGGCCACTGCTCCCGCGGTGCGTCGAAGACGTCGTCGAACCGTGGACCCCAGGACAACGATCCACCGAGCCACACCGCCGCCGACTGGTGGCCGGTGCCACCGCCGAACTCCGCCTCCACGTACGCCACCGGCCCCGACCGTGACCAGCCCACCAGCACCTCGACCAGCGGTGGCGACAGAACGAGGCCGAACGGCTGCTCGGCGCTGCGGTCGTCCACCGCGTAATCCGGCAGCGATCCGGTCAGCTCGACCACCAACTGCGGGGTGACCGGCAGCAACGCGAAATCCTGGCGCAGCTCACCGAGGACCGCGTGATCCAGTTCGGCGGTCTGCTCGCGGAGCAGGTCCGCGTCCGCGACCACCGCGCTGAGCTGGTAACTCATCGGGCCCTCCGCCGTCCACAGCCTGTGGATAGAACATGTGTACGACGGGCTCCGGGTCCGCCGGCCCCTGAAACGGTACCGGTGCTCAGGCCGACGGCACGGGGGCGTCGGCGCGCAGCAGCCCTTCGGCCCGGAGCTGTTTCCACAGCCCGGCCGGGACATCGCCGACGTGCAGGTCGGTGTTGCGCGCGACCTCGTCGGGCGTGCGTACGCCGAGCGTCACGTTGACCACCGCCGGGTGCCCGAACGGGAAGGCGATGGCCGCCGCGGGAAGTGTGGTGCCGTGCTTCTCGCACACCTCGGCGATTCGCGTGGCCCGCGCCACCACCTGCGGCGGGGCGTCCGCGTAGTTGTACTTGGCGTCCGGTCCGGGTCGCTCACGGGCCAGCAGCCCCGAGTTGAAGACCCCCACCGCGATCACGCTCTTGCCGTGCTCGACGGCGGCCGGCAGGACGTCGTCGAGGGCGTCCTGCTCCAGCAGCGTGTACCGGCCGGCCAGCATGGCGACGTCCGCCGCCGTCTCCCGCAGGAAACGCGCGAGCATCGCCGACTGGTTCATCCCCGCGCCGATCGCGCCGACGACACCCTGGTCGCGCAGCTCCGCCAGGGCCGGCATGGCCTCGTCGGCGGCCTGCGGCCAGTGGTCGTCCGGGTCGTGCACGAACACCACGTCGAGCCGGTCGAGCCCGGTGCGCTCCAGAGTCGCCTCGATCGACCGCAGTACGCCGTCCCGGCTGTAGTCGCGCTCCGGGCGTACGCCGTCGGGAACGTCGAAGACGTCCACACCCTGGCCGGTCGGCCGGGCGTTCGGCACCAGGAGACGGCCCACCTTCGACGAGACCACGAACTCGTCCCGGGGCCGACCCCGCAGAGCGCGGCCGAGACGACGCTCGGACATCCCCAGCCCGTAGTAGGGGGCGGTGTCGAAGAACCGGATGCCGCGATCCCACGCCGCGTCGACGGCCGCCACGGCATCGTCGTCGTCCACCGCCTGGTACAGGTTGCCGATCGCGGCGCCGCCGAAGCCCAGCTCCGTCACCTCGACTGGAGTGCCCGCAATACGTCGCTGTCGCATCCAGCAACGCTAGGTCGTGTCCGCCGGATGATCAATGCTCGCGAGTGCCGCTCACGCCCTCCGGGCGAGCTGGGTGACGAACGTCCGCCAGGCCGCCGGCGCGAAGGCGAGCGCCGGGCCGGTCGGGTCCTTGGAATCCCGTACGCCCACCACGCCGGGCAGGTTGTCGGCGACCTCGACACAGTTGCCGCCATTGCCGCTGCTGCGGCTGCTCTTGCGCCAGCGCGCGCCGTTCAGCTCCATGACTCCGCCACTTCCGTGATGAGCTCTCGTGCTACTGAACGCTGTCAATCTTCGCCGGAACCTGTGCGACGAAAGCGCGCCAGGTGGGCGGGGTGAAGGTGAGCGCAGGCCCGTGAGGATCCTTTGAGTCGCGTACCGCGACGACGCCGGGCAGGTTGTCGGCGACCTCGACGCAGTCTCCGCCGTTGCCGCTGCTGCGGCTGCTCTTGCGCCAGCGCGCGCCGGTCAGTTCCATGTCTCAGCCATCTCCGTCAGTAGATCGACCGACTGCCAGTGGGAGAGCGCCTCACCGCGCACGTTCTCCCATGCCCTCAGTACCGCCGCGATGTCCTCGGCGTCGGTGACGACTTGTCCCTGAAGCTGATTGTCGAGGTAACCCGCTGTCCGGTGTTCCGGTCCCACGGCGATCACGAACGGACCGTTCAGGCCAGCGTACGCGCCGACTGACGACGGCACGATGTGCACGCGAACGTGTGGGGCCTGGCATGCGACGAGGAGCGCCTGAAGTTGCTCGCGCATGGTCGCGCGCCCGCCGACCGGCCGTCGTAACACCGCTTCGTCAACGACGGCGGTGAACTGCGGCGGGTCGTCACGCGACAGGATGCTCTGCCGAGCCAGCCGAGAGGCGAGGTGCCGCTCGATGTCGCTTCTGGCGATGACGTCGGCACCCGCGAGTACGGCTCGGGCGTACGCCTCTGTCTGAAGTAGACCGGGTAGTACGACCGATTGGTACGACCGCAACGCGACAGCCTCACGCTCGATCTCCTGCCACGGCCGGAACCAAATGAGGTCACGACGTCTCGTGGTGTCCGGCCAAATGTCTCCAATGGGCCGGCGAAGCGCGTTGGCCGCGATCTCCCGATGCCGGGGATGGGGTATCCGGTCCTCGTTCAGCCAGCGCGCAACGGTCTTCGGATCCACTCCAACATATTCCGCAAGCGACTCGATCGTGTGTCCTGTGTCGCCCAGGGCAGCCCGTAACGCGTCGTTCACTGCGGTTCCCATCGGATGTTCGGAATGTCTTCCGACCATAACCTCTACGGGCTGTTGATGTCTCGTCACGCTTCGCAGGGTGGTTGCAGATGGCGCGTTCGGCAGGGCCAACCCGGCGGACGCGTTCGTACGGGGCCGCCCCGTGGACGAGCACCCAGGGGCGGCCCCTTCCAGCGACGAGGGGATAGGCCGATGGCCGTGCGTGAGGTGGCGTCGGGTGACGTTCTGCGCCTGACCCGTGCCGCAAGCCCGCAGTACGTGCGGCCGATCGTGGTCCGGGTGATCCGGGTCCTCGACTGGCCTACCTACTACGGATGGCTGTGGATCGACGCGTACGAACTGGGTCTGAAGGGCGACGCGGTAGCGCGACGGACGTTGTTCGTCCTGGTAGAGGGGTTGAAGTGGGTGTCACCGGCGGCGCCGGCGCCCACGGTTGCCGTGCGCGGGGGCGTTCGGCATGGTGTCGGCGCCGGCTCGTGAGCCGTCGCTACCGGGACCACCTGCCGACCCGACCCACCTGGCGATGTCGGGCGTGCGGCATCGCCTGGCCCTGCTCGGCGGCGAAGCTGCGGCTGCTCGGCGAGTACCGGCACGATCGGCTGGCGCTGACCGTCTACCTGGCGACGCTCCAGGCCGAGGCCAGCGCACAGCTCACCGACATCGACCCGGCCCGGCTGACCGAGCGTTTCCTCTCCTGGGCGCGCGCCCGCGGTTGACGACCGTCAGGGCCGCCAGATCACGACCTCGATGTCGCGTCGCCGCTCGGCGAAGAGGCCGTCCCGGGCCGCCGCCGTCAACAGACTGCGCAGGTCCGCCTCGAAGGCGGGGAGCCGGTCGGCGAACAGGTGCGGTGCCGAACTGGACAGCGAGAACACCGCCGAGGCGACCTCGTCCACCGGACGTTCCACGACCATGCCCTGCTCGACAGTGATCCGGGTGGGACCGGTGAAGCCCGCCGCGCGCATGACCTCCTCCTCACCTCCGGCGGTGCCTCCGGGCAGCCACCCCTGCCCGGCCCGGCGGATCGGCCCCAGGTAGCTCGCAACCAGCTCGTCGATCCGCCGCCAGGGCGGGCGGGGGTACGGCAGCGCATCGTCACCGGCCACGCCCTGGTGCGTGGTCGCGCCGACGTGGACCCAGGCAGCGTCGGGCGCGAGCATGTCGCGGACCCGCCGGGCCACCAGCGGTCGATCCATCCAGTGGAACGACTGGGCGAACGTGACCACCCGGAACGTACCCAGGTCGGCCGGCAGATCCTCGGCGCGCAGGTGCCGCCACTCGACGTTTGTGACCCCGACATCGCCGGCGCGGCGCTGGGCCTCGGCGAGCATGTCGCGGTCCGCGTCGATTCCCACCGCCGCCTCGAACAGGGGCGCGAGCAGCAACGTCAACGAGCCCGGCCCACAGCCGACGTCGAGGAGCCGGCCGGTGCCGTCCAGGTCGAGCGCCGTGTCGACGGCCTCGGCGAGTTCCGGCGGGTAGTCCCACCGACCGACGCTGTAGTGGCTGGCGCTACCCGCGTACAACGTCTCGTCCCACTCCCACGCGGTCTCCGGCATGACGTCGATGAGACCACAGCAAAAACGCCCAGCCGACCTGTTATCGGTCTGCTGGGCGTTCCTGCTGCTCCGCGAGCGGAGGATACGAGATTCGAACTCGTGAGGGTGTAAACCCAACACGCTTTCCAAGCGTGCGCCCTAGGCCTCTAGGCGAATCCTCCGCGAGCCAGGATACAGGCCTCCGTCGGCCGGGCCACCCCACCACCCCCTGAAGATCGACGGGCGGTCGGGTAGGCTGGGCGTCACCTCCCGTGCGGCGGTATCTCGTGAACCTCCCCAGGGCCGGAAGGCAGCAAGGATAAGCGAGCTCTGCCGGGTGCACGGGAGGCCTTTTTGTCTCCGGAGCCCTCGATCCACTCCAGGTCGCCGTTGTGGGGTGTCCCGCGCGCGGCAACCCCGGGTAACCCAAGGTGTTCGGCGGGGTGGGTGGTCACCCGCGCCGGACCGGCGCAGAATGGCTCGGTCGAGAGGAGGCGGGACGAGTGACGCTGGCGCTGTACCGCAAGTACCGGCCGCGTACCTTCGCCGAGGTCATCGGGCAGGAGCACGTCACCGAGCCGTTGTCGCAGGCGCTGCGTAGCGGGCGGCTCAACCACGCCTACCTCTTCTCCGGCCCACGTGGCTGTGGCAAGACCTCCAGCGCCCGGATCCTGGCCCGCTCGCTCAACTGTGAGCAGGGCCCCACCCCGGAGCCGTGCGGCAAGTGCGAGTCGTGTCGCTCGCTGGCCACCGACGGGGCCGGCTCGATCGACGTGATCGAGATCGACGCGGCCAGCCACGGCGGTGTCGACGACGCCCGCGAGCTGCGCGAGCGTGCGTTCTTCGCGCCGGCCAGCAGCCGCTTCAAGATCTACGTGATCGACGAGGCGCACATGGTCTCGACGCAGGGCTTCAACGCCCTGCTCAAGCTCGTCGAGGAGCCCCCGGAGTACGTCAAGTTCATCTTCGCCACCACCGAGCCGGAGAAGGTCCTCGGCACGATCCGGTCGCGGACCCACCACTACCCGTTCCGGCTGATCCCGCCGAAGGTGCTCCGCCCGTACCTGGAGCAGCTCACCCAGGCCGAGGGCGTCGCCGTCGAGCCGGCGGTCTTCCCGCTGGTGGTCCGCGCCGGTGGCGGCAGCGCCCGGGACAGCCTCTCCGTGCTCGACCAGCTCATCGCCGGTGCCGGCCCGGAGGGCGTCACCTACGCCCGGGCCGCCGCGCTGCTCGGGGTCACCGACGCCGCGTTGATCGACGAGATGTGCGACGCGCTGGCCGCCGGGGACGGCGCCGCCGCGTACGCCACAGTCGACCGGGTGGCCGAGGCCGGGCACGACCCGCGCCGGTTCGCGTCGGACCTGCTGGAGCGGCTGCGCGACCTGATCGTGCTCCAGCAGGTGCCGGACGCCGCCGCGAAGGGCCTCATCGACGGCCCGGCCGACCAGATAGAGCGGATGGCCGCGCAGGCCTCCCAGCTCGGCCCGGCCACGCTCTCCCGCTGCGCCGACATCGTGCACGACGGCCTGGTGGAGATGCGCGGCACCACCGCGCCCCGCCTGCTGCTGGAGCTGATCTGCGCCCGGATGCTGCTGCCCGGCGTCGACGACTCCACAGGCGGCCTGCTCCAGCGCCTGGAACGCATGGAACGCCGGCTCACCCTGGCCGGCACCGACACCCCAGGAACCACCCCAGGGGTACGCCCACAGCCAGCGACCCCGGTCCCGGCTGCCGCAGCCCCGGCGCCGGCTGCCGCCCCGACCTCCGCACCGCCGTGGAACGTCGACCCGACGGCGTCCCCGTCTCCCGGCACCGCGACTCCGAACTCGCCGGCCTCGCCCGCCGACTCGCCGATCCCGGCGTCACCCGGTGCGTCGGCGACGACCGTCGCGCCGACACCCGCCGGCCGGAACGCACCCGTCTCGCCGGCCGGTGCTGGTGCGCCCGATGGCTCTGCGGCCCCACGCCGCGCGGTGCCGCCGTCGGCGGTGCTGCCCGATCCGGCGACGCCGGAGCCGCCCCGACCGGGTGCGCCGGCCGCCGCGCTGGACGCGGTCGCGGTCCGCCGGGTCTGGCCCGACGTGGTCGGCAAGGTCAACCGGACCAACAAGCGGATCGCGGCCCTGATGCGCGACGCGGTCGTCCGTGAACTCGACGGCGACATGCTGGTGCTGACGGTGAAGTCCACCGTGCTGGCCAAGATGATGGCCGACCACTCGGCGGTGCTCACCGACGCGCTCTACGAGGAGTTGGGCGGGCGCTGGCAGATCCGCTGCGAGGTGGCCGGCGAACGCGGTGGCGTGTCGATGTCC
>NZ_VDFY01000132.1 GCF_006228125.1 Micromonospora orduensis
GGCCACGCCCACGCCCACGCCGACCCCCACCCCGAGCACGCCGGCGACCTGCGTGACGGCGAGCAACTACGCGCACGTCGCCGCGGGCCGGGCGTACCAGTCGGGTGGCTACGCCTACGCGAACGGCTCCAACCAGCGGATGGGTCTCTACAACACCTTCTACACCAGCGCCCTGAAGCAGACCGGCCCCAACTACTGGGTGATCGGCTGCTGACCCCCACCCGCACCCCCCGGTGATCAAGAGGTTTGCGTCAGAATCCGCCCCCGGATGACGCAAACCTCTTGATCGACTGGGTGTGGGTCAGGCGGTCAGGGCTGCGTGGAGGGCTTGCGGGAGGGATCGGTGGTGGTAGGGGTAGTTGGCCTTTGTCAGGACGGCGGGGTGGACTCTCGTGCTGGTCAGGGCCTCGTGGGCGAAGCCGCCCAGCGCCACCTTCAGGGCCAGGGCGGGAATCGGGATGATCGCCGGTCGGTGCAGCTGGCGGGCCAGTTCCCGGGTGAACTCGGCGTTGGTCACCGGATGCGGCCCCACCACGTTGACCGGACCGGCGATCTCGTCGTGGGCCAGCAGGAAGAGGACCGCGTCCAGCCAGTCGGCCATCGAGATCCACGGCAGCCACTGCCGGCCACTGCCCAGCCGGCCGGCGATGCCCATTTTGAACGGCAGCAACTGCGGCTTGAGCAGCCCGCCGTCGCGGTGCAGGGGCAGGCCGGTGCGCAGTCGCACGACGCGTACGCCGGCGTCCTCGGCCGGTCGGGTCGCGGCCTCCCACACCCGGCAGACGTCGGCCAGGAAACCCTCGCCGGCGGGCGCGTCCTCCTCGACGACCCGGTCGCCCGTGTTGCCGTACCAGCCGACGGCCGACGAGTTGAGCAGGGCTCGGGGACGGTCGGCGGTCGGCAGCCCGGCGATGGTCGTCGCGAGAGTGCTGCTGCTGTCCACCCGGCTGGTGCGGATCAACCGCCGGTAGTCGTCGTTCCAGCGCTTGTCGCCGACGCCGGCTCCGGCCAGGTTGACCACCGCGTCCGCCCCGGCGACCGCAGCCGGGTCGAGATGGCCGGCCGCCGGGTCCCACTGCCGCTCCCGCGGGTCGCGAGCCGGCCGGCGCACCAACCGGGTGACCTCGTGCCCGT
This sequence comes from Micromonospora orduensis, assembly GCF_006228125.1. Taxonomy (GTDB): domain Bacteria; phylum Actinomycetota; class Actinomycetes; order Mycobacteriales; family Micromonosporaceae; genus Micromonospora; species Micromonospora orduensis. The sequence continues at coordinate 1,135 of NZ_VDFY01000132.1, forward strand.
CGGCGGCGAGCCGGTCGCCCAGCTGGGTGCCGAGAAAGCCGGACGCGCCGGCCAGAAGGATCCGCATGCCCTTATCTTCGTCGAAAACGTCACCTTCGGACGCGCCCCGGCCCCACTCCTCGCCGATCTTGCACTTTGGGTCGTCGTTCTGCCCGGCAAGGTCCGTTCCGCCGGGACAGCAAGTGCAAGATCGGCGAGGTGGGGGTGGGGGTCAGACCCCCGCGACGGGGCGTAGGTCGGTGAGGAGGCGTTCCACCTCGGCGTACGCGTCAGGGCTCAGCGGGCCGAGCGCCAGCGTCGCGAGGTTCTCCTCGGCCTGGGCCACCGTGCGCAGGCCGGGGATCGGCACCGTACGAGGGCTGCGGGCCAGCAGCCAGCCGAGCGCGCCCTGCGCGAGGGTCCGCCCGTCGGCCGTGAGCGCCGCGCGTACCTGCTCGACGCGGGCCGCCCAGCGGGGCGTCGGCCGGCCGTCGGTGAACCAGTGCAGCCACTCGGGTGCGCGCCCACGGACGTCGTCCGCGCCGAGCGCCCGGGTCGAGCCGGTGAGCAGCCCCATCGCCAGCGGCCCCCGGTTGAGGCTGGCCAGGTCGTGCCTGTCGCAGACGGCCAGCACCGTCGCGTTGTCGCTGAGCACCGACTCGTCGTGCTGGATGGCGACGCAGCGCGCCCCGGCCGCCGCGAACGCCTCGGCCGAGGCCGGGTTGTCGGTGCTCCAGCCGTACGCCCGGATCTTGCCCTGGTCGACCAGGTCCTCCAGGGTGCCGACCAGCTCGAGCGCGGCGGGCACCGGCAGGTCGTTGATGTGCAACTGGTACAGGTCGACGTGGTCGGTGCCGAGGCGGCGCAGGGAGTCCTCCAGGCTGCGGACCGCGAAGGCGCAGCTGGCGTCGGTGCCCAGCGCCCGTCGGGTCGCCTCGTCGCTGACGTTGCCGAACTTGGTGGCGATCACCGCGCTGTCGCGGCGGCCGGCCAGTGCCCGGCCGAGGATCCGTTCGCTGTGCCCGGCGCCGTAGTTGCTGGCGGTGTCGAACAGGGTCACCCCGAGATCGAGGGCCCGGTGGATGGTGCGGATCGACTCGTCGTCGTCCACCTCGCCCCAGCCGAACGGCTGCCCGTCGTCACCCCAGAGAGGGCCACCGATCGCCCAGCAGCCCATCCCGATCGCGCTCACCTCGATGCCGCTGCGTCCCAGCGTCCGTGTCATGGTCATGCGACCCAGCCTCCAACCTGGAGTGCGCTCCAGGTCAAGGGCTACCATCGGCGGACATGACCGGTTACGCCCCCGCGGAGGCCGCTCGGCGCAGCGGCTTCAGTCTGGACACCCTGCGGTACTACGAGAAGATCGGCCTGCTCGCCGACGTGGAGCGCACGGCGGGCGGGCAGCGGGTCTTCACCGACGACGACCTCGGATGGCTGGTGCTGTTCCGCTGCCTGCGGGACACCGGGATGCCGATCGCCCAGATGCGCCGCTACGCGCAGCTGGCCCGCGAGGGCGAGCACACCGTGGACGAGCGCCGGGAGCTGCTGCGACGGCATGCCGAGCAGGTGGAGGAGCAGATGCGGCTGCTCCAGCGCCAGTACGACCACCTGCGGGAGAAGATCCGCTTCTACGAGCGCCTGCCGGGCCGGTGACCGTCAGTCGGCGGGCCGGGGCGGCGCGGTCAGGCCGAGCAGTTCCTCTGCCGTCCCGGGTTGGCCGCTGAGGGCGTTCAGGGCGGTCACGAGCCGCTTCTCCTCGTACCGGAAGTGGGACTCCAGCAGCGCGGCCAACCCGTCCAGCTCGGCGCGTACCTGGGCCGCCGGCATGGACGTGTCGGTGCCCAGCAGCGCCTCGACCCGGTGCAGGATCCCCGCCACCACCTCGTGGTCGGTGATCAGGTTCGCGATGACCGGGCGCAGCTCGGGGACCTGGTCGGCCAACAGGCGGAACGCGCCGTCGTCCTCGCCGGTGTGGTGCCGGCCGAGCGCGGCGCAGAAGCTCAGGCAGTGTGCGCGCAGATCCCGCGACCGGCCGGCGCCGTCGGGGTCGTCGAGGCTCTCCCGCAGGCGGGCCAGCTCCGCGCCGAGCCAGAGGTGGATTTCGATCATCTGGTTGCCGACGGCGGCGAGCCGGTCGGCTGGTGAACTCTTCGGGTGCACGTTCGTCCGATGCTGTCCCCGCGCCTCCATGCCCACGGCGGCCTTCGTGCCAGGTGCACCGCGACGCTGTGCCGGAGCCTACCCCGACGGGTCACGGCGTGGTGGGCTCGTCCGGCTCCCGGAGGCCGTGCCAGCGGGCCCGCCACGCGGCCTCGTGCGCCTCGTGGCTGGTCCGCTCCTGGAAGACAGCGGCGCGCAGCGCGTGCCGGGACTTCGACATCACCAGCACCTCCACCGCCACCAGCGCGACGCAGATCACCGTCGCCAGGATGAGCGCCCCCAGCGCGGGCAGGTGTTGGCCGATCGGCAGGGCCGCGGTCAACACCACGATGACGCCCACCCGGGTCCAGGAGAGGGTGTGCAGGGTACGGAGCTGGAACAGGATGTTGACGGCGTAGTAGCAGATCAGCCCGCCGAAGAGCATCGGTACGGCCGGCCCCTCGACCTTCTCGGCGATTCCACCGGCCGGGTCGGTGATCTTGTGCAGGATCTCCTCGTTGCCGATGGAGAAGAGGATGATCCCGGCGATCAACGGCAGGTAGAGGTACGCGTACGCGTCGCGGGCCATCGCCACCCGGGGGGCGCCCTCCGCCGCGTGCAGGGCGATCCGGGCGGCCGGGCCGACGAAGTCGAAGTGCGCCCACCAGAGGGCGGCGGTGACCACGATGCTGAGCGTGGCGGCCGCCACCGCCGGCCAGGTCGCCGGCTTGCCGAGCAGGTTGCCGCCCACGCCCGTGGAGATGACTGACTCGCCCAGCGCGATGATCAGGATGAGGTCGTAGCGTTCGGTCCAGTGCTCGGCGCTGGTCACCCCCCAGCCCCAGGTGCCGACGATGAAGCCGGTGGCGAACTGGACCACCACCACCGCGATCCACAGGCCGTCCCGGATCATCGCGGCCTGGTCCGGGTCGGTGATCTGCGGCGGGATCAGCGCGGCGGCGAGCAGCAGGACGATGCTGGCGGCCAGCTCGGGGGCGAACCGGCGCAGTTGCCGACGCTCCTGCGGGCTGTCCCGCACGACATGCTGATAGAGGACCCAGTGGATGCCGCGGACCACCACGTAGCTGATGGCCACCAGCATCGGGCCGGCGGCGCTGCCCTTCGGGTCGCTGAACGCCTGCGGCAGCGCCAGCGCGAACGCGAACAGGGCGGCCATCGCCACCACCATGAGCACCGGGACGTAACCCTCGCCGAGCCGTACCCGGGTGGCGACCAGGCTGTGCACCACCCAGCACCACCAGAGCACGGCCAGCACCAGGGCTGCGTGCAGCAACTGTCGGCCGGAGACGTTCGCGGCGGTGGCCCGGGTGATGATGAAGAACGAGAAGACGAACACCAGGTCGAAGAAGACCTCGAACTTGTCCACCCGCGCGCCGGGGGCGATCGGGACGGCCGGGCCCAGTTGCCCACCCCGCCGGTAGCCGCCCACGGTCTCACTCTGGCAGCGTCCGGCCTGGCCGGAGGGCGGAACGGGCTCAGTCCGTCCGGCGGTGCCGCAGGCCGTCCATGAGCAGGTCGAGCATCCAGGCGCGCAGCGCCTGATCGGGTGGCAACCGGTCGAGCAGGTCCGGTGCGGGCGTCGCAGAGCTTGCCCAGCTCGTCGCGGTAGGTCGCCTCGACCAGGGCCTCGCGGGTGGGGAAGTGGCGGTAGAGGGTGCCGATGCCCACGCCGGCCTGCCGGGCGATGGCGTCGAGCGTTACCTCCGGGCCGGGGCGGGAACACGCCTGGACCGCGGCTTCCGCCCTCCCCGAACAAGGATGGATCATGACGACGAGCAACCCGATCACCACCCCGTTCGCCCATCACTCCACCGCCACGGACGTGGTCCAGGGCGTGGACCTCGTCGGGCGACGGGTGGTCGTCACCGGCGGATCGTCCGGCATCGGCGTGGAGACCGCCCGTGCCCTCGCCAGCGCCGGCGCCGAGGTCACCCTGGCCGTGCGCAACCCCGACGCCGGCCAGAAGGCCGCAGACGACATCACCTCCACCACCGGCAACGACCGCATCCTGGTGGCCCCGCTCGACCTCGCCGACCAGGGCTCGGTCGCCGACTTCGTGGCCAACTGGGACGGCCCGCTGCACATCCTGGTCAACAACGCCGGGATCATGGCCGCGCCGCTGAGCCGCACCCCGCAGGGCTGGGAGATGCAGTTCGCCACCAACCACCTCGGGCACTTCGCGCTCGCCACCGGGCTGCGCCCGGCGCTCGCCGCGGCCGGCGGGGCCCGCATCGTCTCGGTCAGCTCCGCCGCCCACCTGCGCTCCCCGGTGGTCTTCGAGGACATCCAGTACGACCGCCGGGAGTACGACCCCTGGCAGGCGTACGGGCAGTCGAAGACGGCGAACGTGCTGTTCGCCGTGGAGGCGACCCGCCGCTGGGCCGACGACGGCATCTTCACCAACTCGTTGATGCCGGGCGCGATCCGGACCAACCTCCAGCGCTACGTCAGCGACGAGGAACTGGACCGGATCCGCGCGGGCAACGCGGCCGCCTGGAAGACCGTCGAGCAGGGCGCCGCCACCTCAGTGCTGGCCGCCGCGTCGCCGCTGCTGGACGGTGTCGGCGGGCGCTACTTCGAGGACTGCCAGCAGGCCGCCCCGGCCCAGCCCGGCGGGCGCACGGGAGTCGCCGAGTACGCGCTGGACCCGCAGGCCGCCCAACGCCTCTGGGAGGTCTCCGAGACCCTGCTCAAGGGCTGAGGCCCACAGCCGAAAAGGGCGCCCCGGTCGACGACCGGGGCGCCCTTTTCGGCTGTGGCGCGGGATCAGGCCAGGCCCAGCTCCGACTCGAAGTTGCCGGCCTCCAGCCGTTCCTTGACCGCGGTCAGGAAGCGCGCCGCGTCGGCGCCGTCGATCAGGCGGTGGTCGTAGGACATGGCCAGGTAGACCATCGACCGGACCGCGATGACCTCGCCCAACTCCGGGTCGTTCACCACGACCGGACGCTTCACCACGGCACCCGTACCGAGCATCGCCGACTGCGGCGACGGCACGATAGGAGTGTCGAACAGAGCGCCCCGGCTGCCCGTGTTGGTGAGCGTGAAGGTCGCCCCGGCCAGCTCGTCCGGGCTGACCTTGTTGGTCCGGGTCCGCTCGGCCAGGTCCGCGACCCGCTTGGCGATACCGCCCAGGTTGAGGTCGCCGGCGTTGTGGATGACCGGCGTCAGCAGGCCCCGCTCGGTGTCCACCGCGATGCCGAGGTGCTCCGCCTCCGGGTAGGTGATCGTTCCACCTTCAAGGTCCATCCGGGCGTTGACGATCGGGTACGCCTGGAGCGCCTCGACGGCGGCGAGGGCGAAGAACGGCAGGAAGGACAGCTTCACGCCGTGCCGCTGCACGAAGGAGTCCTTCGCCTGTGCCCGCAGCTTGGCGACCCGGGTGACGTCCACCTCGACCACCGTGGTGAGCTGCGCCATCTCGTGCAGCGACTCGTGCAACCGCTTGGCGATGGCCTTGCGGATCCGGGGAAGCTTCTCCGTGGTGCCCCGCTTGCCGCTCGGCTGCGGCTTCGCGGCCGGCTTGGTCGCGGCCGGCGCGGTGGCGGCCGGCTGTGCGGCCGGCGCCGGCGCGGCCTGGGCGGCCTTCGCCTTCTCGGCCGCGTCGAGGACGTCCTGCTTGCGGATCCGGCCACCCACACCGGTGCCGTTGAGCGTGGACAGGTCGACGCCGTGCTCGCTGGCCAGCTTGCGCACCAGCGGAGTCACGTAGCCGGCGGCCTCCTCGCCGCCACCCTGGGCCGGCGCGGACGGGCGCTGCGGCGCCGTGGTCGGCCCGGACGGCTGCGCCGCCCGCTCGGCCTTCGCCGGCTGCGCCGACGTCTCCGCCTCCGCGGCCGGCTCGTTGTACGACATGCCCGGCGTGGGCTCCTCGACCTTCGGCTCCGGCTCCGGCTCCGGCTTCGGCTCGGCCTTCGGCGCCGGCGCGGCCTCCGCCTTCGGCTCGGGCTTCGGCTCGGGCTTGGCCTGAGCGGGGGCCACACCGGCGACGCCGATGATCGCCAGGTCGGCGCCGACCGCGGCGGTCTCGTCCTCGGCGACCCTGATCTCCAGCACGGTGCCGGCGACCGGCGACGGGATCTCCGTGTCCACCTTGTCGGTGGAGACCTCCAGCAGCGGCTCGTCCACCTCGATGGTCTCGCCGACCTGCTTGAGCCAGCGGGTGACCGTACCCTCGGTGACGCTCTCACCCAGGGCCGGCATCTTCACCGGGGTGCCCTCACCCGACGGCGCGGCGGCCGGAGCCGGCGCCTCGGCCGGCGCCTCGGCCTGGGCCACCTCGTCGGCGGTGCCCTCGGCGGCGGCCGTCGGCTCGGCGGCCGGCTCGACGTTCTCGGCCGGGGCCTGCTCCTGCGGGGCGGCCTCGCCACCGCCGGTCGACTCGCCCTCACCGGAGATGACAGCCAGCTCGCTGCCGACCTCGGCGGTCTCGTCCTCACCGACCACGATCCGGCTCAGCACGCCGGCAGCGGGGGACGGGATCTCGGTGTCGACCTTGTCGGTCGAGACCTCGAGCAGGGGCTCGTCGACCTCGACCGTGTCGCCCTCCTGCTTGAGCCAGCGCGTGACGGTGCCCTCGGTGACGCTCTCGCCGAGCCGGGGCATGGTGACCGATACCGGCATGTTCTCCAGACTCCTTCATTCCCCTGGGGGATCTTCGCCCGTCGCCGGACGCCGCGGTTTGGGTGATCAGGCGTGCGCGTGCAGCGGCTTGCCGGCGAGGGCCAGGTGCGCCTCGCCCAGGGCCTCGTTCTGGGTCGGGTGGGCGTGCACGAGCTGGGCGACCTCGGCCGGGTAGGCCTCCCAGTTGTAGATGAGCTGCGCCTCACCGATCAGCTCACCCACCCGGGCGCCGACCATGTGCACGCCGACCACCGGGCCGTCGGCCACGCGGACCAGCTTCACGAAGCCGGTGGTCTTGAGGATCTGGCTCTTGCCGTTGCCACCGAGCGGGTAGTTGTACGACTGGACCTTGTCGGCGCCGTACTGCTCCTTGGCCTTCGCCTCGGTCAGACCCACCGACGCCAGCTCCGGGTCGCAGTAGGTGACCCGCGGGATGCCGACCTCGTCGATCACGGCCGGGGTCTGCCCGGCGATCTCCTCGGCGACGAAGATGCCCTGCTGGAAGCCCCGGTGCGCGAGCTGGAGGCCGGGCACGATGTCGCCGACCGCGTAGACGTTCGGCACGCTGGTGCGCAGCCGCTCGTCGGTCAGCACGTAGCCGCGGTCCATCTTGACGCCCTGCTCCTCGTACCCGAGGTTGGCGGTGTTCGGGCCGCGACCCACGGCGACCAGCAGCAGCTCCGCCTCGACGGTCTCGCCACCGGAGATGGTCAGCTTGACGCCGTTCTCGGTCTTCTCGACCTTCTCGAACGGCTTGCCGACCTTGAAGTTGATCTTCCGCTTGCGGAACGCCCGCTCCAGCGCCTTGGACGACTCCTCGTCCTCGGCGGCGACCAGCCGGGGCAGCGCCTCGACGATCGTCACGTCGGCGCCGAAGGACTTCCACACGCTTGCGAACTCGACGCCGATCACGCCGCCACCGAGCACGATCACCGACGAGGGGACCCGGTCCAGGGTCAGAGCGTGGTCGCTCGTGATGATCCGCTCACCGTCGACCTCCAGGCCGGGCAGGCTCTTCGCGTACGAGCCGGAGGCCAGGACGATGTTGCGGCCGGTGTAGCGCTTGCCGTCCACCTCGACAACGTTCTTGCCGACCAGCTTGCCGGCACCGGCCACGAAGGTGATGTTCTTCGAACCGCCCACCAGGCCCTGCAGGCCCTTGTACAGGCGGGAGATCACACCGTCCTTGTACGAGTTGACCCCGGCCATGTCGACGCCGACCAGCTCGGCCTTCACACCGAACTGCTCGGACTCGCGGGTCTGGTCGGCGACCTCGGCCGCGTGCAGCAGCGCCTTGGTCGGGATGCAGCCGTTGTGCAGGCAGGTCCCGCCGAGCTTGCCCTTCTCGATCAGCGCGACCTTCAGGTCCAGCTGGGCGGCGCGCAGCGCCGCCGCGTAGCCGCCGCTGCCACCTCCGAGGATGACGATGTCGAAGGTCGCTTCGTTCGGCTCGCTCACGTCCAACTCCCAGGTCGCGTCGCTGCATCGGGGGTCACTACGGGTAACACGGACACACCCCACCTCGGTCATCTTGTCACCACCGGGCACAGGGTGCGTACCGAGGTGCCCAACGACACGTCATCGACACGTACCCTTGGCACCGTTGTCGATGACGCGAGACGGGGGAGACGTCCGGTGGGGTTGTTCCGGCGCCGCAAGCAGGCGCGTGTGCCGAGCCACGACCGCGCGGCCGACCGAGGCGATCTGGCCCATCTGGAGAACTTCATCCGGAGTCGCCGCGGCGTCGAGGCGTTCATCGAGCCGCGGACGACCGTGACGGAGACCACGGTCATCCTGATCGCCGACGACGGCGAGTGGACTCGCCGGCGGATCGACGGCCCCGACGGCGCCCGGCGCTTCGCGTACCGGATGGGCATCCCCGTGTACGACGTCCGACTGATGGGTTACCCGCAGCGGATGCGCGACTTCAACGAGCGCCGCAAGCGCCGCCCCGAGCGGTACTGAGATGTGCCGAAGGGCCACCCGCCAACGCAGGTGGCCCTTCCCGGAAATCCGTCAGCCGTTGGCGGCGACGTCCTCGACGAGCTGCACCAGGGTACGGACCGGAACGCCGGTGCCACCCTTGGTCCAGTAGCCGACCGGCTCACCGGAGTGGTAGCCCGGCCCGGCGATGTCGATGTGCGCCCAGGCCACGTCGTCGGTGACGAACTCGCGCAGGAACACGCCGCCCTGCAGCATGTGACCGGCCCGGTCCATCCCGGCGTTGACCTGCGAGATGTCCGCCACGTCCGAGTCCATGCCCTTGCGGACGTCGTCGGGCAGCGGCATCGGCCACGCCGGCTCGCCGACGGCGTCGCCGACCACCCGGACCCGCTCGCACAGCTCCGGGGTGCCCATCACGCCGGCCATCCGATTGCCCAGCGCGATCACCTGACCGCCGGTCAACGTGGAGGTCTCGAACAGGTAGTCGGTGCCGTCGGAGCAGGCGCGGGCGATCGCGTCGGCCAGGACCATCCGGCCCTCGGCGTCGGTGTTGAGCACCTCCACCTTCTTGCCGTTGTACATGCTGATCACGTCACCCGGCCGGTAGCTGGTGCCCGACGGCATGTTCTCCGCCATCGGCAGGTACCCGCTGACCGCCACCGACGGCTTGAGCGCCGCGATCGCCAGCATGGCCGCGCCCACCGCGGCGGCGCCCGCCATGTCGGACTTCATCTCCCACATGCCCTGCGCCGGCTTGATCGAGATGCCGCCGGTGTCGAAGGTGATGCCCTTGCCGACCAGCGCGACCCGCTTGCCGTTGCCGCCGCCCTGCGGCGTGTAGGTGAGCTTCACCAGCCGGGGCGGCGCCTCCGAGCCCTGCCCGACGGCGATGATGCCGCCGTACCCGCCGGCGGCCAGCGCCGCCTCGTCGAGCACCTCGACCTCCAGGCCCGCCTCGCGGGCCGCGCCGGCCACGGCGTCGGCGAACGACGGCGGACGCAGCTCGTTCGGCGCGGTGTTCACCCAGTCCCGGCTGAGCCGGACCGCGCCGGCCACCGCCTGCGCCCGGGTGATCTCCGCCTGGGCGCCCGCGTCGGCGGCGTCCGGCACCGCGATGACCACCTCGGCCACCGGCTCGCGCCGGGCCGGCTGCGGCCGGGTCTTGTAGCCGGCGAACCGGTACCCGCCCAGCAGGGCGCCCTCGGCGACCGCGCGCAGCGCGGCCGGGGCGTCCGCGTCGTCGGGCAGCGGCATGGCCAGCGCCACCTTCGGCGCGCCCGCCAGGGCCCGGACGGCCGAGCCGGCGGCACGACGCAGCGTCTCCGGCGCCGGGGCGGCGCCCGACGGCTCCGGGCCGAGCCCGACGGCGACGACAAGCGGGGCGGTGACCGTGCCCAACGTGGCCAGCTTGATCACCTCGCCGGGGCCACCGGTCGCGCCGAGCAGCGCCAGCGTCTCGGTCAGCTTGCCGTCGAACGCGGCGGCGATGCTCTCCGCGCCGCTGGCGAGCAGCAGGGTGCCGGCGAGGCCGCTGGTGGCGCCCTGCTCTCCGGTCTGGCTGTGCACGCCGATCACGATCGCGTCGACGGCGAGCTCCGCGGGGTCGGTGTCGACCAGGCTCAGGGTGGTGGTGCGGGGCGATGTCACTGAAGCTACTCCGGGCGGGCCGGGCCGGTCGCGGCGTCGCGTACCGGCGGTGAAGGTCTCCGGCGGAACCTACCCGCCGGACGTCAGGGTTGTCCCGCCGATCGTGCCGGCAGGGGTCCCGCCGATGCTAACCAGCCACGTTGCCCCCGGTAAGTTGCCACCCATGACCGACGTGACCTCCGACGCCGCCGCGACCCGGCTGCGCCGTTCCCCGCTGCACGAGCGGCACACCTCCGCCGGCGCCAAGTTCGCCCCCTTCGGGGGCTGGGAGATGCCGCTGGAGTACGCCGGCGGCGGGGTGCTCAAGGAGCACACCTCGGTGCGTACGGCGGTGGGGGTCTTCGACGTCTCGCACCTGGGCAAGGCCCGGGTGAGTGGCCCCGGCGCGGCCGACTTCGTCAACGCCTGTCTCAGCAACGACCTGGGCCGGATCGGGCCCGGCCGGGCGCAGTACACGCTCTGCTGCGACGACGCCACCGGCGGGGTGGTGGACGACATCATCGCCTACCTGCACGCCGACGACCACGTCTTCCTCATCCCGAACGCCGCGAACACCGCCGAGGTGGTGCGCCGGCTGCGCGCCGCCGCGCCGGAGTCGGTCACCGTCACCGACGAGCACGAGGCGTACGCGGTGCTGGCCGTGCAGGGCCCCCGCTCGGGTGAGCTGCTCGCCGCCCTCGGCCTGCCCACCGAGCACGGCTACATGAGCTTCTCGGCGGCGACCCTGGCCGGGGTGGAGCTGACCGTCTGCCGCACCGGCTACACCGGCGAACTGGGCTACGAGCTGGTCGTCCCGGCGGAGCACGGGGTGGCCGTCTGGGACGCGCTCTTCGCCGCCGGCGAGGCGTTCGGGCTGCGCGCCTGCGGGTTGGCGGCCCGGGACACGCTGCGCACCGAGATGGGTTACCCGCTGCACGGGCAGGACCTGTCGCTGGACATCACCCCGGTGCAGGCCCGCTCCGGCTGGGCGGTGGGCTGGGACAAGCCGGCCTTCTGGGGCCGGGACGCGCTGCTCGCCGAGAAGGCCGCCGGCCCCCGGCGTACGCTGCGCGGCCTGGTGGCCGTCGACCGCGCCATCCCGCGCCCGGGAATGACCCTGCACGTGGGCGACACCCAGGTCGGTGTGGTGACCAGCGGCACCTTCAGCCCGACGAGGAAGCAGGGCATCGCCCTGGCCCTGCTGAACACGGACGCCAACCTGACCGACGGCGACGAGGTGCAGGTCGACATCCGAGGCCGCCAAGCCCCCCTGCGCCTCCAGAAACCCCCCTTCGTAACCCCCTCA
>NZ_VDFY01000269.1 GCF_006228125.1 Micromonospora orduensis
TCTCGTGGGCTCGGAGATGTGTATAAGAGACAGGTGGTGCTGCACGCGTCACCCTGGCGCGGAATGGCCGGGAGACCTCCGCTGCGCCGGACGGGTGGCGCTCGCAGCATTGTGGGCCGCCGGCCGCCCGGGCGGGAGTCCCGGAACGGCCGGCATCGTCGTTCTGTCGGAAACCCGACAGAAGCTTCAGCTGCGGACGGCCTCGACGGCCTCGGCGAGGCGACGGACGCCCTCGTCGATCCGGTCGGCGGTCACCGCCGAGAACGCCAGCCGCAGAGCGTGCCGCCCACCGTCCAGGACGAAGTCGCTGCCCTTCACCACCGCGACGCCACGCTCCGCCGCCGCCGGGGCGAGCCGGTCGACCAGGACGTCCTCCGGGAACTCCACCCAGAGGAAGTAACCACCGTCGGGCTCCACGAACCGGGCCTGCGGAAGGTGCCGGCGCAGCGACTCGGCGAGCACCCGGGCCCGCTCGCCCAGCGCCGCCCGGACGGTCTCGATCGACCGGTCGATGTCGCCGGAGACACAGAACTGGTGCACGATCGCCTGGGACACCATGCCCGGCGAGATGTAGAGGCTTGTGGCGTTCTTCGCGATGTCGGCGATCAGATCGGCCGAGCCGACCAGGTAACCGACCCGCACACCCGGGCAGACCGTCTTCGTGAAGCTCGACGCGTGCACCACCACGTTGCGGGTGTCCAGCGAGAGCATCGACGGCAGCGCCTCGCCACGGAAACGGATGTCCGCGTACGGGTCGTCCTCGAAGATCGTGAACTCGTACTCGGCGGCTAGGTCGAGCAGCTCCCGCCGCTTCTCCAACGACAGCGTCACGCCGGCCGGGTTCTGGTAGTTCGGAATGACGTGCGCGAGCCGGGGACGGACCCCGGACTCCAGCAACTTGCGCAGCTCGGCCGTGTCCAGACCATCGGGCTGAACCGAGATGCCGTGCAGCTCGCTGCCCATCCGCTGGAGGTTGAGCAGCGTCCGGTCGTACGTCGGGCGTTCCACCACCACCGCGTCGCCCGGCCGGACCAGGTGGTCGAAGAGGAACGCGTCGGCCTGGAGCGACCCGTTGGTCACCAGCACCTGGTTGGCGTCGACTCCGTGCTTCTCGGCGATCCACTTGCGCAGCGGAACGTAGCCGACGGAGGTGCCGTACGCCGTGACCCCTGCGGGGTCGGCGTCGAAGGCGCGGACGGCGGCGGCCTTGAGGCCCTCGACATCGACGATGTCCAGCGAGGGAGCCCCACGGGCGAAGGAGATCAGCTGCTCGGCGGTCATGGATGTTGAGCGTACGGGCGGCGGCGGGGGGCGCGCGGACGGCACGGCGATGTCCGCATCCTGAGCCACCGGGTCGGGTGACCCGACTCCACCGGACGACGACAGATCAGACCGGAAGGGCGAGCGAGTCGTGCTGCGCAGCCCGGGAAAGCCCGTCCAACCGCACGCCGAGCGTGTCCAAAAGCTGGCTCCAGTCGAAGTAGGACCGCCAGGAGACGATCCGCCCCCGGCGGGCCCGCACCACCTCGGCCACCTCCCAGCTCACCTGGCGACCGGTGGGCGCGACGGTGCCGAACGGCGAGTGCAGCGTGCCGGTGTGGGTGCCGCTCCACCGCACCTCCACCGCCGCGCCGCCACCGGTACGCACCGCACCCAGCGGGTCGACCCGCAGGTCCGGAAAGGCGCCGGTCCAGGTGCGCAGGAGCGCGGGCAGCTCGATCGGCCGGACCGTCACGCCCGGCATCGAGTAGAACGCCTCCGGGGCGTAGAGATCCGGCAGCCGGGCCACGTCCCGGTGCAGGAGCATGGCGTACTGCTGCTCGACCAGGCGCTCCGCGTCACGCATCGGACCCTCCCCCACGGGCCACGGCATCTCCACGCCCGTGGGGGATACCTACCCGTCGATGCGCCCCGGCACACCACACCCGGTCAGGTGGTGGCGATGGCCTGGTCCTCCGCCCACACCCGCATGATGTCCCGGACCGAGATCACCCCGGCGACCTCACGGCCGTCCAGGACCACCAGGTGCCGGAACCCGCCCCGGGCCATCGCCGCGGCCGCCTCGGCCACCGTCCAGTCCGGGCCGGCGTAGACCACATCCCAGGTCAGGTGAGCGCCGGTGCGTTCCACGTCGCAGTCCAGACCGGCACCGATGGCCTTCAACACGTCGCGTTCGGTCATGATCCCGACCCCCTCGGAATCCGGGTCGATCACGACCGCCGACCCGACACCGCGGGCCGACATCATCCGGGCCGCCTGGCGGAGCGTGTGCTCCGGGCCGACGACGAGGACCTGGCTGGACATGGCTTCCCGTACCTGCATCACACATCACCCCTTTGGGACGGTGGCATTCGGTACCGCCATCGTGGTCTCTGGATGTTTCCGGGACAAGACCGGGCATCGTCGCGATGCCGGACCGCTCGCTACTGTCAAATGGTGTCCACCGAGCCCCTGCGCTGTGCCGGCGCGCTGATCGTCGACCACGACGGCCGCATCTTCTTCCAGCGCCGCTCACCACACCGGCGCCTCTTTCCCAATTGCTGGGACATCGTCGGCGGGCACCTGGAGCCGGGCGAGGAGATCGACGACGCGCTGGCCCGGGAGATCACCGAGGAGACCGGCTGGGTCCTCTCCCACGTCCTCGGTCAGGTGGGCGAGTACAGCTACGTCGGCGACGACGGGCTGGCCCGGACCGAACACGACTTCCTCGTACGCGTCGACGGCGACCTCGGCCACCCGACGCTGGAGGCCGGCAAGCACACCGAGTACCGCTGGCTCGCCGAGCACGAGATGACCCTGCTCGACGAGAACCGTGACGTCAACGACGGCCTGATCCGGCGGATCGCGGAGGAGGGCTTCGCCGTCCTGCGGTCGATCGGTCTGTGAACACCGTCGAGCTGACGCCGCACCGGTTCGCCGGGCTGCTGGCACCGGCCGTGGACCGGACGTTCCGCGCCGGCATGCTGGCCGGCCGCGAGGGCGGCGGCGCCGAACTGAGCCAGCGGTACGGCGGTCCCACCGGGACCGGCTTCCTGGTGGACCTGCGTACCCGGCTCGCCGCACCGGGCGGCACGGTCGACGGGCCGGGATTCGCGGCGATCACCCGGTACGGCGACCCGGTCAGCGCCCGACGCGCGATGGACAAACACGTGGCGCACGGCATGATCCACCGCCGACCGGACGGCGCGCTCTCCGCCACCGAACGGGGCGCCGCCTTCCTCGCCGAGCTGTACCAGGTGCACGCCGAGGTCACCGAGGAACTGTGGGCGGGCCACGACGAGCGGGTGGCGCGGCTGGTGGCGTCACTCGGCCGGGTGCTGGCGTACGCCCTGGTGCTGGCCGACGAGTCGGGCGACCCGGACGGCTCGGCCTTCACCGCGCTGGCGCCCCCGTACGAGCCGGACGGCACCGCGCCGGGCGTGCTGCTGCTCAACCGGCTGGGCACGCTGCGCTACCACCGGGCCGACGCGCACGCCGCCGCCTGGACCGCCGCCGGGCACACCGCGTCGAGCGTAGCCGCGCTACCGGCCGGCCCCGAACGGCTCGCCATCGAGCTGGAGACCGACCGCCGGGCCGCCGGCCCGTACACCGTGCTCAGCGCCGACGAGCGGCTGACGATGCTCGCCGACCTGGCCGCGCTGCCCGGCTGACCGGTTGGCCAGAGCGGCCCGGGCGCCCGGGGCTATCCTCCAGCGGTGACGGGGAGTCGGACCAAGGAGGATGTCGCGATGATCGGAATGGTCCTTGCGGCCGGGGCGGGGCGCCGGCTGCGCCCGTACACCGACACCCTGCCCAAGGCGCTGGTGCCGGTCGACGGGGACACCACGATCCTGGACATCGCGCTGGGCAACCTCGCCGAGGTCGGGCTCACCGACATCGTGATCGTCGTCGGCTACGCGGCAGACGCCGTCCGCGAGCGGCAGGCCGACCTGGAGAAGCGGTACGGGGTCACGCTCACCCTGGTGCACAACGACAAGGCCGAGGAGTGGAACAACGCCTACTCCCTCTGGCTGGCCCGCGAGTACTTCGCACGCGGGGTGCTCCTGGTCAACGGGGACACCGTGCACCCGGTGAGCATCGAGAAGACCCTGCTCGCCGAGCGCGGCCCGGGCATCCTGCTCGCGGTGGACACCCTCAAGCCGCTCGCCGAGGAGGAGATGAAGACCACCTTCGACGCCGCCGGCCAGCTCACCCGCATCACCAAGATCATGGACGCGGGCGAGGCGTACGGGGAGTACATCGGCGCCACGCTGATCGAGCCGCAGGTCGCCGACGCGCTCGCCGACGCCCTGGAGGCGACCTGGCGGCGGGACCCCAACCTGTACTACGAGGACGGCTACCAGGAGTTCGCCGACCGGGGCGGGGAGGTGCGGGCGGCGCCGATCGGTGACGTCCCGTGGGTCGAGGTCGACAACCACGCCGACCTGGCCCGTGCGCGGGAGATCGCGTGCCTCTACTAGCTCGGAGCGTACTCACCCCGCTACACATCGACGTCCGGCGCGGGGCGGTCGCCGACCTGGGCGCAATCCTGGCCGACGGGCGGATCTCCGCCGGCGGTGACGTTGCGGTGGTGGTCGGGCCGGGTCAGGGTGCCCAGATCGCGGAGCTGATCCGACCGTCACTGCGGACGGCCGACGTGTTCACCGTCGCCGGGGGGACTCTGGACGCCGCCGACGACCTCGGTGGCAAGCTCCGCGCCCGGTCGTACGACGCGGTCGTCGGCATCGGCGGCGGCAAGACCATCGACGTGGCCAAGTACGCGGCGACCCGCCGAGGGCTCCCGATGGTGTCGGTGGCGACAAGTCTCGCCAACGACGGAATCGCCTCCCCGGTGGCCAGCCTCATCACCGACGGGATCAAGGGCTCCTACGGCGTACACATCCCGATCGCGGTGATCGTCGACCTGGACTTCGTGGAGAGCGGTCCCGACCGGCACAACCGGGCCGGCATCGGCGACGTGATCAGCAACATCAGCGCGCTGGCCGACTGGGAACTGGCACGCCAGGTACGCGTCGAACGGGTCGACGGGCTCGCCGCCTCGCTGTCCCGGGCCGGCGCCGAAGCGGTGCTCAACCACCCGGGCGACATGGCCGACGACGCCTTCGTCACCGTGCTGGCCGAAGCGTTGATCTCCAGCGGCCTGGCCATGGCCATCGAGGGCACCAGCCGCCCGTGCAGTGGCGGCTGCCACGAGATCATGCACGCGATCGACGCGCTCTTTCCCGGCACCGCCTCACACGGCGAGCTGGCCGGGCTGGGTGCGCTGTTCTGCACCTGGCTGCGCGGAGACCTGCGCCGCTTCGGGGAGATGTCGGCCTGCCTGGCCCGGCACGGCCTGCCCCGGCTCCCCGCCGAGGTGGGGCTCACCGACGACCAGTTCATCGAGGCGGTCCAGTTCGCGCCGCGTACCCGACCGGACCGGTACACGATCCTCGAGCACCTGGCGCTGTCGCCTACCGAGACGCGGGAGCGGCTGGCAGACTACGCCGGTGCAATCCGCGACCAGCTTGGCTGAGCCCCGTCCCACCGTCGCCGACTTCCACCGGGTGAACCGGGGCGGCGGCCTGTTCAGCGAGTCGATCAGCCAGTGGCTGGGGGCCGTCTTCGCGCTGATCGCCCAACGACTAGGGCTGCGCCCGACCGCGTTGACCATCACCAACCTGGTGCTCGGGCTGGCCACCTCGGTCACCGTGGTGGCGCTCGCCGGCCCGGTCGCCGCCGGTGACGTACCGGCCTGGGTGGTCGGCCTGCTCGCCCTGGTCGGCTGGCAGGTGGCGTACTCCCTGGACTGCGTCGCCGGGCAGCTCGCCCGGGTGACCGACCAGCGCAGCGCTGCCGGCGCTCGCGTCGACGTGCTCTGCGACGTGGCCGCGCAGATCGCCCTGGTGGCCGCGCTCGCCGCCACCGCCGTGGCGCAGGAGCCGTCCACCCCGACCTGGCTGGTGGCGACCTTCGCCGGCACCTGGATGGTCAACCTGGTCACCTCCGTGATGCAGGCCGGCCCCAACGCCGCCAGCATGGTCACCTCGACCTCGCTGCCAATACGCCTGGTGAAGCTGGTCCGCGACTACGGCGCCGTGGTCTTCGTGGCCGCCCTGGTGCTGGCCGTGGCCCCCGCGCTGGTCCTCTGGGTGATCATCGCGTTCACCATCGTCAACGGCGGCTTCCTGCTCGCCAGCATCGCCTTCTCCGCCCGCGCCTCCCTGCGCTGACCTCCCCCGCGGCGCGCCCTGCGCCGGACTCCAGCCCCGCCCCGCGCGTGTGCCGCGCCCCGCGCGTGTGCCGCTCCGCCCGGGCCGGCCCGGGCGGAGCGGCACACGCGCGGGGCGCGGCACACGCGCGGGGCGGGGCTGGAGTCCGGCGCAGGGCGCGCCGCGGGGGAGGTCAGCGCAGGGAGGCGCGGGCGGAGAAGGCGATGCTGGCGAGCAGGAAGCCGCCGTTGACGATGGTGAACGCGATGATCACCCAGAGGACCAGCGCGGGGGCCACGGCCAGCACCAGGGCGGCCACGAAGACCACGGCGCCGTAGTCGCGGACCAGCTTCACCAGGCGTATTGGCAGCGAGGTCGAGGTGACCATGCTGGCGGCGTTGGGGCCGGCCTGCATCACGGAGGTGACCAGGTTGACCATCCAGGTGCCGGCGAAGGTCGCCACCAGCCAGGTCGGGGTGGACGGCTCCTGCGCCACGGCGGTGGCGGCGAGCGCGGCCACCAGGGCGATCTGCGCGGCCACGTCGCAGAGCACGTCGACGCGAGCGCCGGCAGCGCTGCGCTGGTCGGTCACCCGGGCGAGCTGCCCGGCGACGCAGTCCAGGGAGTACGCCACCTGCCAGCCGACCAGGGCGAGCAGGCCGACCACCCAGGCCGGTACGTCACCGGCGGCGACCGGGCCGGCGAGCGCCACCACGGTGACCGAGGTGGCCAGCCCGAGCACCAGGTTGGTGATGGTCAACGCGGTCGGGCGCAGCCCTAGTCGTTGGGCGATCAGCGCGAAGACGGCCCCCAGCCACTGGCTGATCGACTCGCTGAACAGGCCGCCGCCCCGGTTCACCCGGTGGAAGTCGGCGACGGTGGGACGGGGCTCAGCCAAGCTGGTCGCGGATTGCACCGGCGTAGTCTGCCAGCCGCTCCCGCGTCTCGGTAGGCGACAGCGCCAGGTGCTCGAGGATCGTGTACCGGTCCGGTCGGGTACGCGGCGCGAACTGGACCGCCTCGATGAACTGGTCGTCGGTGAGCCCCACCTCGGCGGGGAGCCGGGGCAGGCCGTGCCGGGCCAGGCAGGCCGACATCTCCCCGAAGCGGCGCAGGTCTCCGCGCAGCCAGGTGCAGAACAGCGCACCCAGCCCGGCCAGCTCGCCGTGTGAGGCGGTGCCGGGAAAGAGCGCGTCGATCGCGTGCATGATCTCGTGGCAGCCGCCACTGCACGGGCGGCTGGTGCCCTCGATGGCCATGGCCAGGCCGCTGGAGATCAACGCTTCGGCCAGCACGGTGACGAAGGCGTCGTCGGCCATGTCGCCCGGGTGGTTGAGCACCGCTTCGGCGCCGGCCCGGGACAGCGAGGCGGCGAGCCCGTCGACCCGTTCGACGCGTACCTGGCGTGCCAGTTCCCAGTCGGCCAGCGCGCTGATGTTGCTGATCACGTCGCCGATGCCGGCCCGGTTGTGCCGGTCGGGACCGCTCTCCACGAAGTCCAGGTCGACGATCACCGCGATCGGGATGTGTACGCCGTAGGAGCCCTTGATCCCGTCGGTGATGAGGCTGGCCACCGGGGAGGCGATTCCGTCGTTGGCGAGACTTGTCGCCACCGACACCATCGGGAGCCCTCGGCGGGTCGCCGCGTACTTGGCCACGTCGATGGTCTTGCCGCCGCCGATGCCGACGACCGCGTCGTACGACCGGGCGCGGAGCTTGCCACCGAGGTCGTCGGCGGCGTCCAGAGTCCCCCCGGCGACGGTGAACACGTCGGCCGTCCGCAGTGACGGTCGGATCAGCTCCGCGATCTGGGCACCCTGACCCGGCCCGACCACCACCGCAACGTCACCGCCGGCGGAGATCCGCCCGTCGGCCAGGATTGCGCCCAGGTCGGCGACCGCCCCGCGCCGGACGTCGATGTGTAGCGGGGTGAGTACGCTCCGAGCTAGTAGAGGCACGCGATCTCCCGCGCACGGGCCAGGTCGGCGTGGTTGTCGACCTCGACCCACGGGACGTCACCGATCGGCGCCGCCCGCACCTCCCCGCCCCGGTCGGCGAACTCCTGGTAGCCGTCCTCGTAGTACAGGTTGGGGTCCCGCCGCCAGGTCGCCTCCAGGGCGTCGGCGAGCGCGTCGGCGACCTGCGGCTCGATCAGCGTGGCGCCGATGTACTCCCCGTACGCCTCGCCCGCGTCCATGATCTTGGTGATGCGGGTGAGCTGGCCGGCGGCGTCGAAGGTGGTCTTCATCTCCTCCTCGGCGAGCGGCTTGAGGGTGTCCACCGCGAGCAGGATGCCCGGGCCGCGCTCGGCGAGCAGGGTCTTCTCGATGCTCACCGGGTGCACGGTGTCCCCGTTGACCAGGAGCACCCCGCGTGCGAAGTACTCGCGGGCCAGCCAGAGGGAGTAGGCGTTGTTCCACTCCTCGGCCTTGTCGTTGTGCACCAGGGTGAGCGTGACCCCGTACCGCTTCTCCAGGTCGGCCTGCCGCTCGCGGACGGCGTCTGCCGCGTAGCCGACGACGATCACGATGTCGGTGAGCCCGACCTCGGCGAGGTTGCCCAGCGCGATGTCCAGGATCGTGGTGTCCCCGTCGACCGGCACCAGCGCCTTGGGCAGGGTGTCGGTGTACGGGCGCAGCCGGCGCCCCGCCCCGGCCGCAAGGACCATTCCGATCATCGCGACATCCTCCTTGGTCCGACTCCCCGTCACCGCTGGAGGATAGCCCCGGGCGCCCGGGCCGCTCTGGCCAACCGGTCAGCCGGGCAGCGCGGCCAGGTCGGCGAGCATCGTCAGCCGCTCGTCGGCGCTGAGCACGGTGTACGGGCCGGCGGCCCGGCGGTCGGTCTCCAGCTCGATGGCGAGCCGTTCGGGGCCGGCCGGTAGCGCGGCTACGCTCGACGCGGTGTGCCCGGCGGCGGTCCAGGCGGCGGCGTGCGCGTCGGCCCGGTGGTAGCGCAGCGTGCCCAGCCGGTTGAGCAGCAGCACGCCCGGCGCGGTGCCGTCCGGCTCGTACGGGGGCGCCAGCGCGGTGAAGGCCGAGCCGTCCGGGTCGCCCGACTCGTCGGCCAGCACCAGGGCGTACGCCAGCACCCGGCCGAGTGACGCCACCAGCCGCGCCACCCGCTCGTCGTGGCCCGCCCACAGTTCCTCGGTGACCTCGGCGTGCACCTGGTACAGCTCGGCGAGGAAGGCGGCGCCCCGTTCGGTGGCGGAGAGCGCGCCGTCCGGTCGGCGGTGGATCATGCCGTGCGCCACGTGTTTGTCCATCGCGCGTCGGGCGCTGACCGGGTCGCCGTACCGGGTGATCGCCGCGAATCCCGGCCCGTCGACCGTGCCGCCCGGTGCGGCGAGCCGGGTACGCAGGTCCACCAGGAAGCCGGTCCCGGTGGGACCGCCGTACCGCTGGCTCAGTTCGGCGCCGCCGCCCTCGCGGCCGGCCAGCATGCCGGCGCGGAACGTCCGGTCCACGGCCGGTGCCAGCAGCCCGGCGAACCGGTGCGGCGTCAGCTCGACGGTGTTCACAGACCGATCGACCGCAGGACGGCGAAGCCCTCCTCCGCGATCCGCCGGATCAGGCCGTCGTTGACGTCACGGTTCTCGTCGAGCAGGGTCATCTCGTGCTCGGCGAGCCAGCGGTACTCGGTGTGCTTGCCGGCCTCCAGCGTCGGGTGGCCGAGGTCGCCGTCGACGCGTACGAGGAAGTCGTGTTCGGTCCGGGCCAGCCCGTCGTCGCCGACGTAGCTGTACTCGCCCACCTGACCGAGGACGTGGGAGAGGACCCAGCCGGTCTCCTCGGTGATCTCCCGGGCCAGCGCGTCGTCGATCTCCTCGCCCGGCTCCAGGTGCCCGCCGACGATGTCCCAGCAATTGGGAAAGAGGCGCCGGTGTGGTGAGCGGCGCTGGAAGAAGATGCGGCCGTCGTGGTCGACGATCAGCGCGCCGGCACAGCGCAGGGGCTCGGTGGACACCATTTGACAGTAGCGAGCGGTCCGGCATCGCGACGATGCCCGGTCTTGTCCCGGAAACATCCAGAGACCACGATGGCGGTACCGAATGCCACCGTCCCAAAGGGGTGATGTGTGATGCAGGTACGGGAAGCCATGTCCAGCCAGGTCCTCGTCGTCGGCCCGGAGCACACGCTCCGCCAGGCGGCCCGGATGATGTCGGCCCGCGGTGTCGGGTCGGCGGTCGTGATCGACCCGGATTCCGAGGGGGTCGGGATCATGACCGAACGCGACGTGTTGAAGGCCATCGGTGCCGGTCTGGACTGCGACGTGGAACGCACCGGCGCTCACCTGACCTGGGATGTGGTCTACGCCGGCCCGGACTGGACGGTGGCCGAGGCGGCCGCGGCGATGGCCCGGGGCGGGTTCCGGCACCTGGTGGTCCTGGACGGCCGTGAGGTCGCCGGGGTGATCTCGGTCCGGGACATCATGCGGGTGTGGGCGGAGGACCAGGCCATCGCCACCACCTGACCGGGTGTGGTGTGCCGGGGCGCATCGACGGGTAGGTATCCCCCACGGGCGTGGAGATGCCGTGGCCCGTGGGGGAGGGTCCGATGCGTGACGCGGAGCGCCTGGTCGAGCAGCAGTACGCCATGCTCCTGCACCGGGACGTGGCCCGGCTGCCGGATCTCTACGCCCCGGAGGCGTTCTACTCGATGCCGGGCGTGACGGTCCGGCCGATCGAGCTGCCCGCGCTCCTGCGCACCTGGACCGGCGCCTTTCCGGACCTGCGGGTCGACCCGCTGGGTGCGGTGCGTACCGGTGGCGGCGCGGCGGTGGAGGTGCGGTGGAGCGGCACCCACACCGGCACGCTGCACTCGCCGTTCGGCACCGTCGCGCCCACCGGTCGCCAGGTGAGCTGGGAGGTGGCCGAGGTGGTGCGGGCCCGCCGGGGGCGGATCGTCTCCTGGCGGTCCTACTTCGACTGGAGCCAGCTTTTGGACACGCTCGGCGTGCGGTTGGACGGGCTTTCCCGGGCTGCGCAGCACGACTCGCTCGCCCTTCCGGTCTGATCTGTCGTCGTCCGGTGGAGTCGGGTCACCCGACCCGGTGGCTCAGGATGCGGACATCGCCGTGCCGTCCGCGCGCCCCCCGCCGCCGCCCGTACGCTCAACATCCATGACCGCCGAGCAGCTGATCTCCTTCGCCCGTGGGGCTCCCTCGCTGGACATCGTCGATGTCGAGGGCCTCAAGGCCGCCGCCGTCCGCGCCTTCGACGCCGACCCCGCAGGGGTCACGGCGTACGGCACCTCCGTCGGCTACGTTCCGCTGCGCAAGTGGATCGCCGAGAAGCACGGAGTCGACGCCAACCAGGTGCTGGTGACCAACGGGTCGCTCCAGGCCGACGCGTTCCTCTTCGACCACCTGGTCCGGCCGGGCGACGCGGTGGTGGTGGAACGCCCGACGTACGACCGGACGCTGCTCAACCTCCAGCGGATGGGCAGCGAGCTGCACGGCATCTCGGTTCAGCCCGATGGTCTGGACACGGCCGAGCTGCGCAAGTTGCTGGAGTCCGGGGTCCGTCCCCGGCTCGCGCACGTCATTCCGAACTACCAGAACCCGGCCGGCGTGACGCTGTCGTTGGAGAAGCGGCGGGAGCTGCTCGACCTAGCCGCCGAGTACGAGTTCACGATCTTCGAGGACGACCCGTACGCGGACATCCGTTTCCGTGGCGAGGCGCTGCCGTCGATGCTCTCGCTGGACACCCGCAACGTGGTGGTGCACGCGTCGAGCTTCACGAAGACGGTCTGCCCGGGTGTGCGGGTCGGTTACCTGGTCGGCTCGGCCGATCTGATCGCCGACATCGCGAAGAACGCCACAAGCCTCTACATCTCGCCGGGCATGGTGTCCCAGGCGATCGTGCACCAGTTCTGTGTCTCCGGCGACATCGACCGGTCGATCGAGACCGTCCGGGCGGCGCTGGGCGAGCGGGCCCGGGTGCTCGCCGAGTCGCTGCGCCGGCACCTTCCGCAGGCCCGGTTCGTGGAGCCCGACGGTGGTTACTTCCTCTGGGTGGAGTTCCCGGAGGACGTCCTGGTCGACCGGCTCGCCCCGGCCGTCGACGGCAAGCCGGTTGCGGTCGCGGTGCAGACGGCGCAGCGACTTCGTCCTGGACGGTGGGCGGCACGCTCTGCGGCTGGCGTTCTCGGCGGTGACCGCCGACCGGATCGACGAGGGCGTCCGTCGCCTCGCCGAGGCCGTCGAGGCCGTCCGCAGCTGAAGCTTCTGTCGGGTTTCCGACAGAACGACGATGCCGGCCGTTCCGGGACTCCCGCCCGGGCGGCCGGCGGCCCACAATGCTGCGAGCGCCACCCGTCCGGCGCAGCGGAGGTCTCCCGGCCATTCCGCGCCAGGGTGACGCGTGCAGCACAACCTGGCTCTTATACACATCTCCGAGCCCACGAGC
>NZ_VDFY01000272.1 GCF_006228125.1 Micromonospora orduensis
AGGAGTCGAAGCTGGAGAACCTCGGCCACCTGGGCGACCGCAACGACCACGACTCGTTGGGCCTGTTCCAGCAGCGCCCGTCCAGTGGTTGGGGCACGCCGGAGCAGATCACCGACCCGGAGTACTCGACGACGGCGTTCCTCAAGGGTCTGAAGCAGGTCGACGGCTGGCAGGACATGCCGCTGACCGACGCCGCGCAGACGGTGCAGGTCTCGGCCTACCCGGACGCGTACGCCCAGTGGGAGCAGCAGGCCACCGACCTGGTCGCCCAGCACTGGAACAGCTGACCCATGAAACATTCGCTGGCCGGCACCCCCACGACGGGGTGCCGGCCAGCGGCATGTCCACAGCACGCGGACGGCCCCCGCCTGCGCCGAATCGGTCGATCAGGTGGCGCTGATCGTGCCCGTCATCAGCAGGGCGAGGACCAGGGTGCCCACCGCGACCCGGTACAGCACGAAGACGTACAGGGTGTGGTGGGCGACGTAGCGCAGCAGCCACGCGATTGCCGCGTAGCCGATGCCGAAGGCGATCGCCGTCGCCACGATCATCTGCGCCACCGACGGCGCCGACGTGCCCGGGGCGGACGGCTCGAAGACGTCCCCGAGGCTGAACACGCCGGACATCACCACCGCCGGGATGGCCAGCAGGAACGAGTACCGTGCCGCCGCCTCCCGGGTCAGGTTGAGCAGCAGGCCGGCGGTGAGCGTCCCACCGGAACGGGACACCCCGGGGATCAGCGCCATGGCCTGGGCGAAACCCATCACCACGCCGTCCTTCATCCGGAAGTTCTCCAACGTACGGGTCTGCCGCCCCCAGTACTCGGCGAACGCCAGCACGAACGCGAACACGATCAGGGTGGTCGCCACCACCCACAGGTTGCGCCCGGCCGTCTTGATCTGGTCCTTGAACACGAAACCGAACAGCCCGATCGGGATCGAGCCGACGATCACGTACCAGCCCATCCGGTAGTCGAGGCTGGAACGGACCGACGTGTCCCGAAGGCCGACCAACCAGGTCCGGGTGATCCGCCAGATGTCCTTGGCGAAGTAGATCAACACGGCCGCCTCGGTGCCGAGCTGAGTGACCGCCGTGAACGACGCCCCGGCGTCCCGGTCGAAGAAGATCTCCGAGGTGATCCGCAGGTGCCCCGACGAGCTGACCGGAAGGAACTCGGTCAGTCCCTGGACGATGCCCAGGACGATGGCCTCGACCCAGGTCACTCGCCGACTCCCGAGAGGTCGAGAGCCTCGGCGACCGTCCGCAGGGTCTGGATCCCACTGTCCCGGTCGGCCACGAACAGGGTCACCGACAGAGTGGTGACGCCGGCCGCGGCGTACTCCCGCATCCGCTCGGCGACGCGCTCCTTCGGGCCGAGCAGCGAGGTGCGGTCGATGAACTCCATCGGTACGGCGGCCGCGGCGTCGCGCTGCCGCTTGGCCAGGTACAGGTCCTGCACCTCGCGGGCGGCATCGCCGTAGCCCATCCGGGTGGCGAGCTGGTTGTAGAAGTTCTGCTGCCGGCTGCCCATCCCACCCACGTAGAGGGCGGCGTACCAGCGGACCAGTTCGGCGCAGGACGCCACGTCATCGCCGATCACCACGGGCACCGACGGCACCACGTCGAAGCCGGCCAGCTCCTTGCCGACCTTCGCGCGCCCGGCGGCGACCGAGGCGAGCTGCTCGTCGGCGAACTCCGGGGCGTAGAACACGGCGAGCCAGCCGTCGGCGATCTCGCCGGCCAGCTCCAGGTTCTTCGGGCCCACCGCGGCCAGGTAGATCGGGATGTGCTCGCGGGGCGGGTGAAAGCCCAGCCGCAGCGCCTTACCGGGGCCGTCCGGCAGCGGCAACGTGTAGTGCTCGCCGTCGTACGCCACCTCCTTGCGGGCGATGGCGAGCTTGACGATGTCGACGAACTCGCGGGTCCGGGCGAGTGGCTTGGCGAAACGCACGCCGTGCCAGCCCTCGGAGACCTGCGGGCCGGACACCCCCAGGCCGAGCCGGAACCGGCCGCCGGAGAGCGCGTCGATGGTGGCCGCGGTCATCGCCGTGGCAGCCGGCGTACGGGCGGGGATCTGCATCACCGCCGCGCCGACGTCGATCCGTTCGGTCTGGCCGGCCATCCAGGCGAGCATGCTTGGCGAGTCGGAGCCGTAGGCCTCCGCCGCCCACACCACCGAATAGCCGAGCCGGTCCGCCTCCTGGGCCAGCGCCAGGTGATCGGCCGGCGTGCTCCACGCTGTCTGGTATCCGAGGCTGAGCCCGAGTCGCACTGGTCCTCCCCCATCCGTGGCACAGGTCGCACCAGGTTACGCAATGCCGGTAACGGACCCGATCACCGGCTCGACACCTGTGATCCCCCCTCCATCGGGGCAGCCCAGGACGGCGGAACCGGCAGAACCGGCAGAGATACGGGAGCGAGGATATCCGTGGCGGCGGGTTCGAAATAAGGTTCACCCATGCAACAGCGACCGCTCGGCCGAAGCGGGCTGGCGGTTTCCCGGCTCGCGCTCGGCACCATGACCTGGGGTCGGGACACCGACGCCGACGACGCGGCCGCCCAGCTGAAGAGTTACCTGGACGCGGGCGGCAACCTGATCGACACCGCCGACGTGTACGGCGACGGTGACGCCGAGTCGGTGATCGGCTCGCTGCTGGGCTCCCTCGTCCCCCGCGAGGAGCTGTTGATCGCCACCAAGGCCGGGTTGCGCCCGGGCAGCGGCCGGCGCCGGGACGGCTCCCGAGGGCACCTGCTGCGGACCCTGGACGCGTCGCTGCGCCGACTCGGCACCGACCACGTCGACCTGTTCCAGGTGCACGGGTACGACCCGGACACCCCGCTCGAAGAGACCCTGGCCGCCCTGGACCACGCCGTGGCCAGCGGCAAGGTCCGCTACGTCGGGGTGTCGAACTTCTCCGGCTGGCAAACCGCGCGGGCCGCCGCCTGGCAGACCGCCTGGCCCGGCCGGGCACCGGTGGTGGCCGCCCAGGTGGAGTACTCGCTGCTGGAGCGGGGCGTGGAGCGGGAGGTGCTGCCCGCGTGCGACGCGCTCGGCCTCGGCGTGCTGCCCTGGTCGCCCCTGGGCCGGGGAGTGCTCACCGGCAAGTACCGGCACGGCCGGCCCGCGGACTCGCGGGCCGCCTCGCCGCACTTCGAGCGGTTCGTGGCGACGTACCTGGAACCGCGCTGCTCCAGCATCGTCGAGGCGGTGGCGACCGCGGCCGGCGGGCTCGGCGTGTCGCCACTGGAGGTGGCGCTGGCGTGGATCCGGGACCGGCCGGGCGTGACCGCGCCGATCCTCGGCGCCCGGACGGTGGGGCAGCTGCTCGGCGCGCTCCAGGTGGAACGGATCACCCTGCCCGAGGAGATCATCACCGCGTTGGACGACGTCTCCGCCGTGCCGGTGGGCTACCCGGAGCGCGACAGCTGACCCGCCGGTAGCGGCGTCGGTCACCCCGCAAGGGGTGGCGAACGGCCGCTGGGCTGGGCAGCATGGGTGGCATGGACTACGAGTACGCGCCGCTGCGGCTGCCGCCGAACGTCGACCGGTTGACCGCCGCGGCGCAGTTGGCGATCCAGGCGGAGTTCTCCGGATGGGAGTTGGCCCGGGTACGGCTGTTCCGCGACGGCACGCGCCAGGTGGTGCTGCGCCGTCGACGGGTCAACCAGCCGCAGCCGGGCCTGTCGTACTGAGGGGCCGGCCGCCCGGGGCTCGCGTGAGCCCCGGGCGACACACGGCCTAGTGCTGGTGCCCGGCGTGGTCGTGGTCGTCGTCGAGCTCCAGGAACGGGTGCTCGTCGAGCCGCCCGACCAGCCGGTCGTCGGCCGCCGGCTGGAACGGGCCGGCCGCGTCGTCGTCGTCGAACGACTCCAGGTCGACGGGGGTGCCCACCTCGCTGACCATGACCACCCCGTCGAGGGGCTCCAGCTCGGGGACGTCAAGCGCGCCGAGCGAGCCGTCGCCGCTCTGCAGCAGCTCCAGCACCGCCTCGCCGACACCCTCCACCGGCGCCGGCTCGTCGTCCTCCGGGGTGCCCTCGCGGCGGGCCGCCTCGGCGACCCGCAGCAGCGCCGAGACGCTCGGCACCCGGTAGTCGCGGCGCTGGCGTACCGAGATGACACGCGGGTGCGGGTCGCTGGCCTCGGCTCCCTCGCCGCCGCCGAAACGCTCGTCGGCCTCGTCCGGGTCGATCGAGTCGACGTCCCACGGCGTCACCTCGCCGAACGCGTCGAGCAGACGCTCGTCGTACGCGAAGGAGGCGTTGTTCAACGCCACGTACGCCTGCCAGACGTCGTCGTCGTCGACGCGGCCCTGCGCGGCACGTACGGCGGCCAGGTGGTGACGGGCCGCTTCGATCACCCGCTCGAGAGCGGCGTCCAGCTCACCGTGCTGGTCGGTCATGTGGGGCAGTCCCTTCACGATGGGGAGGTAACGCGCCGGGTGCAGCTACCGGACACGGCTAGCAGGTGCGGAGGAACCGGTCGAGAACCCGCACGCCGAACTGTAGTCCGTCGACCGGAACGCGCTCGTCGATGCCATGGAACAACGCGGAGAAGTTCAGATCGGCGGGCAGCCGCAGCGGGGCGAACCCGAAGCAGCGGATGCCGAGCTGCGAGAAAGCCTTGGCGTCGGTGCCGCCGGAGAGCATGTACGGTACGGGACGCGCGCCCGGGTCCTCGGCCCGCAGCGCCGCCGACATGGCCTCGACCAGGTCGCCGTCGAAGGTGGTCTCCAGGGCCGGCTGCCGCTGGACGTACTCGATGGCGATGTCCGGGCCGACCAGCTCGCGCAGCTGCCGTTCCAGCAGCTCGGACTGGCCGGGCAGGCTGCGGCAGTCGATGGTGGCGGTGGCCCGGCCAGGGATGACGTTGTCCTTGTAGCCGGCGCTGAGCCGGGTCGGGTTGGCCGTGTTGCGGATGGTCGCGCCGATGATGTTGGCGATCGGGCCGAGCTTGGCGATTGCCGTTTCCGGGTCGTTCGGGTCCAGCTCGATGCCGAGCAGGTCGGACACCTCCTCCAGGAACGCCCGGACGGTGTCGGTGACCACGACCGGGAAGCGGTGCCGACCGATCCGGGCGACCGCCTCGGCGAGCGCGGTCACGGCGTTGTCGTCGTGCACCATCGAGCCGTGCCCGGGGCGGCCCTTGGCGTGCAGCCGCAGCCAGTCGATGCCCTTCTCGGCGGTCTCGATGAGGTAGAGCCGCTGGCTGTCGTTCACCGAGTAGGAGAAGCCGCCGACCTCCCCGATCGCCTCGGTGCAGCCGTCGAAGAGGTCACGGTGGTTCTCCACCAGGAACCGCGCGCCGTAGTCGCTGCCCGCCTCCTCGTCGGCGGTGTACGCGAGCACGATGTCGCGCGGGGGTCGCACGCCGGTGCGCTGCCAGTGCCGCACCACGGCGAGCACCATGGCGTCGAAGTCCTTCATGTCGATGGCGCCGCGACCCCACAGGTAGCCGTCGCGCACCTCGCCGGAGAAGGGGTGCACCGACCACTCGTCGGCGTCGGCGGGCACCACGTCCAGGTGGCCGTGCACCAGCAGCGCGCCCCGGCTCGGATCGGCGCCGGGGATGCGGGCCACGACGTTCGCCCGGCCCGGGGCGGACTCGTGCAGGACGGATTCGACGCCCACCTCGGCGAGCTTCTCCGCCACGTACTCGGCGGCGCGGCGCTCGCCGACGCTGGTGTCGTTGTCCCCCGTGTTGGTGGTGTCGATACGCAGCAGGTCGCGGCAGAGGTCCACGACCTCCGCGGTGGGTTCGCTCGTCATCGCCTCTTCATACCAGCCCGAGCTGGCCGACGGGCCGGCGCACCGGCGGCGCGGGGTGGACGCATCGACGGGTCCGGTTTCGCCGGGAGCGCGTCCGGGTATCGCCGCGGTCGACCGTACGTCCCCTGCCGGAGCTTCCGCCCGCCAGTCGAGGAGGGCACCATGTCCGCCGTTCCCCTGCCGCCGCTGCCGCCCGCGCCCGAGGAGGGCTACCGTCCCGGTGGCCGCAGCATCGCCGACATCGTGGACCGGGAGCACCAGCAGCTGCTGGCGCTGCTGGACCAGCTGACCGGCCCGGACACCACGCCGCAGGAGGGCCTGGCCGTGCTCACCGCCGCGCTGTCGCGGCACCTGTCGGCGGAGGAGCAGTACCTGCTGCCGGCGGCGCGGGCCGCGCTGTCGAACGCGGGCGAGCGGGTGGACGCCGAGATCAACGCCGACGCGGCGCTGCTCGGCGTCCTGAAGGGGCTGTCGGACGAGACGTTGACCGAGGTCGCCGCGCGGGTGCGCCGGCACGTCGAGGGGGTGGGCGCACTGGTCGCCGAGCTGCGCGAGGTGGCCACCGCGGAGGAGCTGATCCGGCTGGGCAACCGGCTGGAGATCGCCGAGGAGGCGGCGCCGACCCGGCCGCACCCGGGCACCCCGGCGACCCCGCCGTGGAACCGCATCGTCGAGCCGGCGGTGGGTGTGGTGGACAAGGTCCGCGACGCGGTGACCCGGCGGCCGACGTACCTGGCGGACCTGCCGGAGCCGCCGCGCGGGTGACCGGCGGCGACAGCCACCTGTGCATTCAATCTCACCGATACCTTCGGGCTCTTCCGCCGGCTGCGGCGTGGTCCTACCGTCACCGTATGAACCTGGAGTTGCGTCACCTGCGGGTGGTCTGCGCCATCGCGGAGACGGGGAGCGTGACCAAGGCGGCGTCGGCGCTCGGCCTGGCTCAGCCGGCGCTCACCGCCCAGCTTCAGCGGATCGAACGGACACTTGGCGGTCCGCTGTTCGACCGGGACCGGCGCGGCGCGCGTCCCACCGCGCTCGGTGAGCTGGTGCTGGCCCGCGCCCGGGTGCTGCTGCCGGCCATGAAGGGGTTGCAGGACGAGGCGGCCCGGCTGGCCGGCTCCGGCGACGCCCCGCCGTGCTACCGGTTCGGCGGGGTGAACAGCCCGATCCTGGGCCGTCTGGTGCACCGGCTGGCCGCCGAGCATCCACCCGCCCAGATCACCACGTACGCCTCGTGGTCGGTGGACGAGTTGGCGCAGTTGGTGGCGGGCGGTCGGCTGGACTTCGCGCTGGCGGGGGTGTGCGGGGACGCCAGCCCGTCGGCCGGGTTCGGGTTGAGCTGGCGGGAGGTGTCCGTCGACCCGGTGCTGGTGCTGCTGCCCGAGACCCACCCCCTCGCGGGGCACGACGAGGTGCGCCTGGCCGACCTGCGTCACGAGCAGTGGGTGGCGGCGCCGGGTGACGGCTGTTTCAGCGACTGCTTCGCCGCCGCCTGCGCCCGCGCCGGCTTCACCCCCCGCAAGGTGTACGAGACCGACATCCGCGGCTGCGTCGACCTGGTGGAGGCGGGCGTCGCGGTGGCGTTGTGCCAGGCCACGTTCCGGCCGGTGGCGGGGCTGGTCACCCGCCGGCTGGCCGGGGTTCCGCTGCGGTGGCGGCTGCTGCTGGGCTGGCACCCGGACTCCCCCGCCGTCCGCAGCGCCCCGCTGGTGTTGCAGATGGCCAAGGCGGCGTACACCGACTCGCTGACGCCGCACCCGACCTACCTGGACTGGCTGTTGCGCAATCCGGGGTTCGGTGTACGCCAGCCCAGCGGCGTGTGAGTCCACCCGGGCGGGTGATGATCCGCCGCCGGCGGTGCGAACGGCCGTTGGCGGGGTAACTGGCGGACATGACCGACCTCTACCCGCCCGCCGACGACCGGGAACTGCTGCGCCAGGCGGCCGCCGCGCACACCGCCGCCACCCGCGAGGTGGAGGCGTTCCTGCGCCGTCTGCCGGAGGTGCCCGACCCGGCCGACGTCACCGAGTACGCCAATCTGCTCAGCCGCGAGGACCAGACCCGTGGGGACCGGGACGCCGCGGCCGACGCGGCGGGGCTGACCATCGGCAGCCTGGAGCCCAACCAGGGCCAGTAGCACGACGCGGGCGGGGCCGTCCCGGTCCGGGACGGCCCCGCCCGCGTGTGGCGCCGTTCAGCGTTCGACGAGCGGGTCGTGGCCCAGGTCGAGCAGGGAGTGCCGCCAGGTGTCGTCGGCGTTGCCGCGCGGCGGCTTGGCGTCCATCAGCTCCCGGATCCGCTCGACCGCCTCCCGCATCACCTCGATGTCCTCCGGGGTGAGGTCGACCTTGCGCTTGTTGAGCACCTTGAGGATCTCCCGGCCCGGCTGGGGCAGGTCGAGGGTCGGGTTGGACCCGAACGACTCCTCACCGGACCCCCGGGTCAGCAGCCACGTGCGCAACTGCTCCGACGGGACGTTGACCTCGGCGTGGAAGTCCTCCCAGAGCACTTCCACCTCGGGGTCGAGCCGAGCTTCGCGTACCATCAGGTCTCCTCTCGCGGGCGGCGGTCGGACGTCTCCGGGTCGTCCTGGTCGGTCTTCGGGTGCAGGCCCTCCGGTGGCACCCGCGTCCGACGGGGGTTCGCGGTGGGCGACGCCAGGATCGGGTCGGGATGGTCGTCCTCGTCCCGGGCCTGCTCGGAGTCCGCGTCCTCGTGCGGCTCCTCGGGCTCACCTCGTCGCTCCCCGCTCATCGCGGGTGTGTCGTCGTGGCGGCGGTGTACCCCCGCTCGCCCGCGGTGACGTCGAAGGTGAGCGCCCCGTCGCGGGCGTCCACGATGACCTTCTGTCCGGGTGAGATCGCCGACTCCAGCAGCATCCGGGACAGGCGGTTGTCGACCTCGCGCTGGATCACCCGGCGCAGCGGGCGAGCACCGAACTCCGGCTGGTAGCCGTGCTCGGCGAGCCAGTCGATGCCGGCGGTGGTGAACTCCACCTGAATGTCCTGGGCGTGCAGCCGGCGGCGGGTCTCCTCCAGCAGCAGCGCGGTGATGTCGCGCAGCTGCTCGGCCTCCAGCCGACGGAAGATGATCACCTCGTCGATGCGGTTGAGGAACTCCGGGCGGAAGTTCTCCTGGAGGCGGCGCATCAGCCGTTCGCGCAGCTCGTCGTTCTCCTGCTCGCTGCCCACGTCTCCGGTGCCGAACCCGACGGCCCGCTGGGCGCCGGTGATCAGCTCGGAGCCGAGGTTGCTCGTCATGATCAGTACGGTGTTCTTGAAGTTCACCGTGCGGCCCTGGCTGTCGGTGAGCCGCCCGTCGTCGAGCACCTGGAGCAGGATGTTGAACACGTCCGGGTGCGCCTTCTCGATCTCGTCGAGCAGCACCACCGCGTACGGGCGGCGGCGCACCGCCTCGGTGAGCTGGCCGGCCTCCTCGTAGCCGACGTACCCGGGTGGGGCGCCGACGAGACGGCTGACCGTGTGCCGCTCCTGGAACTCGCTCATGTCGACACGCACCATCCGGTCCGCCTCGCCGAACAACGCCTCGGCCAGGGCGCGGGCCAGCTCGGTCTTGCCGACGCCGGTCGGGCCGAGGAACAGGAAGCTGCCCATCGGGCGCTCCGGGTCGGCCAGCCCGGCGCGGGAGCGACGGACCGCCTCGGCGACCGCGGTGACCGCGTCGTCCTGGCCGACGACCTTCTCGTGCAGGTGGCCTTCCAGGCGCAGCAGCCGGTCGCGTTCCTCCTCGGTGAGCTGGCTGACCGGGATGCCGGTGGCCCGGGAGACCACCTCGGCGATCTCCTGCGGGCCCACCTCGGGCACCTGGGAGGTAGCACCGTCGTCGCCGTTGGCGCGGCGCATCTCCTCCTCCAGCTCGGAGATCCGGTCGCGCAGCGCCGAGGCGCGCTCGTACTGCTCGTCGGTGACGGCCTGCTCCTTGTCCCGGCGTACGTCGTCGAGCTCCTGTTCCAGCTCCCGCACGTCGGAGGCCGGGGTGCGGGTGCGCAGCCGGACCCGCGCGCCGGCCTGGTCGATCAGGTCGATGGCCTTGTCCGGCAGGAACCGGTCGGTGACGTACCGGTCGGACAGCTCGGCGGCGGCGACCAACGCCTCGTCGGTGAAGCGCACCTGGTGGTGTGCCTCGTACCGGTCGCGCAGCCCGCGCAGGATGGCGATCGTGTCGTCGACACTGGGCTCGGGCACCAGCACCGGCTGGAAGCGCCGGGCCAGCGCGGCGTCCTTCTCGATGCTCTTGCGGTACTCGTCGAGGGTCGTGGCGCCGATGACGCGCAGCTCACCGCGGGCCAGTGCCGGTTTGAGCATGTTGGACGCGTCCATCCCGCCCTCGCTGCCGGCGCCACCCGCCCCGACCAGGGTGTGGATCTCGTCCATGAAGATGATCAGCTCGTCCCGGTGCGCCCGGATCTCGTCGATCACCTTCTTCAGCCGCTCCTCGAAGTCGCCCCGGTAACGGGTGCCGGCGACCAGGCCGGCCAGGTCCAGTTGGACGACCCGCTTGCCGAGCAGGGTCTGCGGCACGTCCCCGTCGCAGATCCGCTCGGCAAGCCCTTCGACGATGGCGGTCTTGCCGACGCCGGCCTCACCGATCAGCACCGGGTTGTTCTTGGTGCGCCGGGACAGGATCTCGACGGCCTGCTCGATCTCGTCGGCCCGCCCGATGACCGGGTCGATCTGGTCGTTGCGGGCCAGGTCGGTGAGGTCCTGCCCGTACTGGTCGAGGGTGGGGGTGCCGCGGTCCGGCTTCGGCCCGGTCATCGGCCCGCGCTCGGCGTTGGCGGCCTGCAACGACTCGGGTTGGATCCGGCCGGCTGCCAGCATCCGGCCGGCCGGCGACTCAGGGTTGAGCGGCAACGCCATGAGGATGTGCTCGGGGCCGATGTAGTTGGCGCCCATCGCCCGGGACAGCTGGTGGGCGTCGAGCAGCGCCCGCTTGGCCGCCGGGGTCAACGACAGGTTGGGTGGCACCTCGCCGCGCGGCGCGCCGTCGCCCTTGCCGCCGAGCGCGTTGAGCAGGGTGTCCGGGTCGGCGCCGGCCCGCCGGACCAGGTCCCGCAGGGGTTCGCGTTGCAGTGCCGCCCAGAGCAGGTGGTCGGTGTCCAGGTCGCTGCTGTGCCGTTGCGCCGCTCGGCGGGCCGCGTCGGCCAGCATCTCCCGGGCGTCGGCCGTCATCAGGCGGGTGATGTCGACCCGGTGCGGCGGTCGGCGTCCTCCCTCACCCCGGCCGAAGTACCGGGCCAGGAATTCGTCCCACGGGTCGGAGCCGAGGTCACCGGGTCCCATCATGTCTCTCCTCCGCAGTCGGGCGCGGCACGGTCGGCAGGGGCTACCCGGCGCGGGGCCCGACAAACGCCGCACGGGGCGCGCGGGCGGTTCGGGTGTGGCGTCCGGCCCGTGCCGCCCCGGTGGTGGCAGGCTGGCGACATGGATGACACCCCGCTGCTGATCGTGGACGGCGCCAACGTGGTGGGCTCGCGCCCGAACGGGTGGTGGCGGGACCGCGCCGGGGCCGCCGCGCGGCTGCGCGACTCCCTCGCCCCGGTGGCGACCGTCGGCCTGCCGGCCCGGCTGCCCGCGCCCGTCGAGGTGGTGCTGGTGGTCGAGGGCGCCGCGCGGGACGTGCCCGGCACGGACGGCGTCCGGGTGGTCTCCGCTCCTGGCTCCGGCGACGACAGCGTGGTCGATCTGGTCGCGGCCGCTCCGCAGCGCCGGCGGCTGGTGGTGACCGCGGACCGGGAACTGCGCGAGCGGGTCACCGCCCTGGGCGCCGAGGTGTACGGGCCGCGCTGGCTCCGCGATAGTTGAGAAGTTCTCGCACTGGGACTCCCGCAGAACGGACTCCCGGCGCTTCCGGGGGTTTTCCGGACAGGCGGGCAGGAACACCGACAGGGCGGATGTTCTTTCCGGGACGCCGATAGGCTCTAATGGAGATCTCCCCGCCCCCAGGAGGTTCCGCCGTGGCGAGCGTCGCCGAGCTGAAGGCTGCCATCGATGTCGCCCTCCAACAGATCGGGGACGGGCAGACAGCCGTGCAGGCGGCCGGCGAGAAACTGGCCGAGGCGCAGCAGACCCTGGCCGGCGCGCTGGAGGGCAGCGGGCACGAGACAGTCGAGGCGGCCCAGGCGTCGCTGACCCAGGCCAGCCAGGAGCTGGAGGACTGTCTCGCCGCGACACTTGTCGCGGTGGAGCAGGCGCAGCTCTACGTCGCCACCCTGTAGGCCGCGATGTCCATCATCGAGGATGTCGGTGGGCAGGTCCGCGCCGCCAGCGAGGAGTTCCCGGTGGCCCTGCTCGGGCAGGCGCTGGAGAAGTTCGGCCTGGCCGCGGAGCGCCTGCGCTGGGTACGCCAGGAGTCGGCGAACCCGATGGGGGTGCCGGAGCTGTCCGCCGCCACCGAGCACGCCGAGAGCGCCGGGTACGCGCTGCGGGTGGCCCAGGAGCAGCTCTCGGCGTACCTGGCCGCGATCGGCCTGGCCGGGGACGGCGCTCCCCCGCCCCGCCCCGAGCAGCGCGCTCCCCGACACGACACGCCGCCGGAGGCCGGGCCGACAGCCGTGCCGCCGGAGCCGGCCCAGCAGGCCCGGATGCGCCGCTGGTGGTCGGTGCGGGTGGCGGAGCTGACCGGTGGGCGCGAGGGCGCCGACGACGCACCCGACGAGCGGTTGGACGCCCCGCGGCAGCTGCTCCGCCGGGTCGTCG
>NZ_VDFY01000195.1 GCF_006228125.1 Micromonospora orduensis
CGTCCCGGTGAGGGCCGGGCGGGCGGGGCCCCATCCACCCAGGGCGTATCTTTCCGAACAATATTCTGATATTCCTATATTTAGTTACACCGACGGTTCCTCTGGATGAGGAGGGAGCACCATGCGAACGGGTGTCTGGTTGGTGGGAGCGCGCGGTTCGGTCGCGACCACCAGCATCGTCGGAGGGCTCGCGCTGCGAGCCGGCCTGGCCGGGCCGACCGGCTGCGTCACGGAACTGCCCGAGCTGCGCGGTCCCGCCCTGCCGTCCTTCGCCGACCTGGTCTTCGGCGGGCACGACCTGGCCACCACCCCGCTGTGCAAGCGCGCCGAGGCGCTGGCCGACGCCGGTGTCGTCCCCGGCAGGCTGGTCGCCGCGCTCCCCGACGAGCTGGCCGCCGTCGAGCAGGAGCTGCGCCCCGCGCCGGCCGGCGTCACCCAGGCCGACCGGGCCGCCGCCGCCGTCGACGACCTCACCAGCTTCCGGGAACGGCACGCACTGGACCGGGTGGTGGTGGTCAATGTCTCCGCCACCGAACCGACCCCCCGACCGCACCCCGGGCACGCCGACCCCGACGCGCTGCGCGCCGCGCTCACCGGCCCCGACGAGGTGCTGCCGCCCAGCTCCCTGTACGCGTACGCGGCGCTGCTGGCCAGCTGCCCGTACGTCGACTTCACCCCGTCCACCGGGCTGCGGCTGCCGGCGCTGGCCGCGCTGGCCGAGGAGCTGCGACTGCCGTACGCCGGGCACGACGGCAAGACCGGGGAGACCCTGGTCAAGTCGGTGCTCGCGCCGATGTTCGCGATGCGCAACCTGGCCGTGCGCTCGTGGTCCGGGATGAACCTGCTGGGCGGCGGCGACGGCGCCACCCTCGCCGACCCGGCCGCCAACGCGGCGAAGGTGCAGAGCAAGCAGCGGGTGCTCGGCGAGACGCTGGGCTACGTCCCGCAGGGCGGCACCCGGATCGAGTACGTCGAGGAGCTGGGCGACTTCAAGACCGCCTGGGATCTGATCACGTTCGCCGGCTTCCTCGGCACCGGCATGCGGATGGAGTTCACCTGGCACGGCTGCGACTCCGCGCTGGCCGCGCCGCTGGTGCTGGACCTGGCCCGGCTCACCGCCGCCGCGCACGC
Organism: Micromonospora orduensis; assembly: GCF_006228125.1. Lineage (GTDB taxonomy): Bacteria > Actinomycetota > Actinomycetes > Mycobacteriales > Micromonosporaceae > Micromonospora > Micromonospora orduensis. Next base: position 1,132 of record NZ_VDFY01000195.1, read on the forward strand.
CGCCGGGCACGTCGGGCCGCTGCCCGAGCTGGGCTTCTTCTTCAAGGACCCGCTCGGCGCCCCCACCCACTCGCTGGCCGAGCAGTGGACCCGGCTGACCGAGTTCACCCGCCAGTTGCACGCCGGCCGGGACGGTGGCCATGACCACGTTGGCTGACGTCGCCGAGCTGGTCCGGGCGCCGGCGGCGCTCTCGGTGCCCGGTGACGTGGTCGCCGGTGCGGCGGCGGCCGGCGCGCTGGGCCCGCGTACTCCCGCCCTGGCAGGCGCGTCGGTCCTGCTCTACTGGGCCGGCATGGCCGCCAACGACTGGGCCGACCGCCGCCTGGACGCCGTCGAGCGGCCCGAGCGGCCGATCCCCAGCGGCCGGGTCACCCCGACCGCCGCGGTCGGCCTCGCCGCCGGCCTCACCGCCGCCGGCGTGGGTTTGGCCGCCGCCGTGGGCGGTCGCCGCGCCGCCGCGCTCGCCGCGCCCCTGGCCGCCACCATCTGGGGGTACGACCTGCTGGCCAAGAACACCGCCGCCGGGCCGGCCGTGATGGCCGCCTGCCGGGGGCTGGACGTGCTGCTCGGCGCGTCCGGCGGCCGGCTGACCCGGGCGTTGCCGGCGGCGGCTACCGTCGCCGCGCACACCTGGACGGTCACCGCGCTGTCCCGACGCGAGGTCACCGGCGCCGACAGGGTTCTGCCGATGCGGACGATGGCCGGCACCGCCCTGGTCGCCGCCAGCGCCGCCGTCGCCGCGCCGGGCACCCGCCGCGCCGGGATCGCGGCGCCGGGCACCCGCCGCGCCGGGATCGCGGCAGTGCTGCCCGCCGTGCTGGCCGGCTGGTACGCCGCCCGGTACGGCGCGGCGCAGGCCGAGGTGGTCCGTGACCCGTCGGCCGGGCGGGTCCGTGCCGCCGTCGGCGCGGGGATCACCGGTCTACCCGCCCTCCAGGGGGCGCTCACGGCACGCGGCGGAGCCGGCCTGCTCGGCGTCGCCGTCGCGGCGGCGGCGCCGTTGGGCAGGCGACTGGCCCGGAAGATGTCCCCGACATGACCGCCCCCGCGCCCCGACCCGCGCCGCCGGCCGCCGACGCGACGACACTGCGCCTGGGGTACGGCACCAACGGTTTCGCCAACCACCGACTCGACGACGCGCTTGCCGTGATCGCCGACCTCGGCTACGACGGGGTCGCGCTCACCCTGGACCACGACCACCTCGACCCGTTCGCGCCCGGCCTCACCCGCCGGATCGCGGCCGTCGGCCGACGACTGAGCGAGCTGGGTCTCGCCGTGGTGATCGAGACCGGGGCCCGGTACCTGCTCGACCCGTGGCACAAGCACGCCCCGACGCTGCTGCACGACGACCCGACGCGGCGGATCGAGTTCCTGCGGCGGGCCGTCCGGATCGGCGCCGACCTCGGCGCCGAGGCGGTCTCGTTCTGGGCTGGCGTACGCCCCGAGGCGGTGTCGGCGCAGTGCGCCTGGGACCGTCTGGTCGCCGGCTGCGCCACAGTCGTCGACGCCGCCGACTCCGCAGGCGTCACCCTCGGCTTCGAACCGGAGCCCGGAATGCTCGTCGAGGACATCGCCGACTGGCGTCGACTGCACACCGCCCTCGGGGCACCGGCCCGCCTCGGCATCACCCTCGACATCGGACACTGCCGTTGCCTGGAGCCGTGGCCGGTGCCGCAGTGCGTCGCCGAGGTGGCCGACCACCTGGTCAACGTGCAGATCGACGACATGCGCCGGGGTGTGCACGAGCACCTGGAGTTCGGCGTCGGCGAGATCGACTTCCCGCCGGTGCTGGCCGCCCTGGCGCAGGCCGGCTACCGGGGCCTGGTCGCGGTGGAGCTGCCCCGCGACTCACACGCCGCACCGGCCGTGGCGGCCCGGTCGATCGAATTCCTACGCGCCGCCGCCGCGACGGCCACCGAGACGGCCACCGATTGCCACCCTGCCAGCACCCTTTGCTCTGCACCCGCCGAGGCGACACCCGCCACAGAGGCTCCGGCGCATATGTAGGTGCAGAGCAAAGGGTGGCGGGGGCGGGCGCCTGGGAGCAGCACGAGGGAGGAGACGGGATGACACCGGATTCACTACGGACCGCACTGCGAGGCGTACCCGATCCCGACTGGCTGGACACGGCGCTGCGCCGGGTCGCGACCGAGCCCACCGAGATCACCCGGCTCTTCCCCGCCGCCGGCCGGCGCTGCGGACGCGGCGCGCTGCCCGACGCCCCCGGCTGGACCGCCGACGACGCGGCGCGGGTGCTGCTGCTCACCGCCCTGCCCGCCGACCACGCCGCGTACGCCGACACCCTCTACCGGCACGGCGACGCGGCCGAGCGGCGGGCTGTGCTGCGCGCCCTGCCGCTGCTGCCGATCGGTGCCGCGGGGGTGCCGCTGCTGCACGACGCGATCCGGACCAACGACACCCGGCTGGTCGCCGCCGCCCTCGGCCCGTACGCCCGGCACCTCGACGCGGCGGCCTGGCGGCAGGCGGTGCTCAAGTGCGTGTTCAGCGGCGTTCCCCTCGCCGCGGTGGCCGACCTGGACGCCCGCGCCGACGGGGAGCTGGCCGCCATGCTGGCCGCGCTGGCCGCCGAACGGCACGCCGCCGGCCGGGAGCTGCCCGCCGACGCCACCGACCTGCTCGACCGGCTCACCGCCGCACTGCCCCGGGAGGCGTGACATGCGCATCTTCGACCCACACATCCACATGACCTCGCGCACCACGGACGACTACGAACGGATGGCCGCCGCCGGCGTCCGCGCCGTGGTGGAACCGTCGTTCTGGCTGGGTCAGCCGCGCACCAGCGCCGCCTCGTTCACCGACTACTTCGATTCACTGATCGGCTGGGAGCCGTTCCGGGCCGGGCAGTTCGGGGTGCGGCACTTCGCCACGGTGGCGCTGAACCCCAAGGAGGCAAACGACCCGCGCTGCCGCCCGGTCCTCGACCTGCTGCCCCGCTACCTGGACAAGGACGCGGTGGTGGCGGTCGGCGAGATCGGGTACGACTCGATGACCCCGGAGGAGGACGAGGCGTTCGCCGCCCAGTTGGCCCTCGCCGTGGCGCACGACCTGCCGGCGCTGGTGCACACCCCGCACCGGGACAAGGCGCGCGGATGCGAGCGAACCCTCGCCGTGGTCGCCGAGTCCGGCATCGACCCGGGACGGGTGGTCGTCGACCACCTCAACGAGGTGACCGTCAAGCTGGTCCGCGACAGCGGCTGCTGGCTGGGCTTCTCCATCTACCCGGACACCAAGATGACCCCGTCGCGGATGGTCGGGTTGCTGCGCGAGTACGGCACCGAACGGATGCTCGTCAACTCGGCGGCCGACTGGGGGCGCTCCGACCCGCTGCTGACCCGGGCCACTGGCGAGGCGATGTCGCAGGCCGGGTTCAGCGACGACGACATCGACAGGGTGCTGTGGCGCAACCCGGTGGAGTTCTACGGGCAGTCCGGTCGACTCGACCTGAGCGACCTGGAGGACCCGGCCGCCGTGGACCCGCAGACCGGCAACTCGATCCTGCGCGGCGGCAGCTGATGCGGCTGCGACATGCCGGCGGCGACACCGTCCACCTCGGGTACTGCACGAACGTGCACCCCGCCGAGGACCTCGCCGGCATCCTCGGTCAACTGGACACCTACGCCGTGGCCGTCCGCGAGGCGCTCGGCAGCGACCGGCTCGGCCTCGGCCTGTGGCTGGCCGCCCCGGTCGCCGCCGAGCTGGCCGCCGACCCGACGCTGCGCCGCCGGCTGCGCGCCGAACTCGACGCGCGCGGGCTGGAGGTGGTCACCCTCAACGGCTTCCCGTACGCAGCCTTCCAAGCCCCGGTGGTCAAGAAGGACGTGTACCACCCCGACTGGACCACCGAGCAGCGGTTGACGTACACCCTGGATCTGGCCCGGGTGCTCGCCGACCTGCTGCCCGACGACGCGGCCCGCGGCTCGATCTCCACCCTGCCGCTGGCCTGGCGGCAACCCTGGGACGCCGAGCGGGCCGACGCGGCCCGACGCCGGCTGGACCAGCTCGCCGCCGGCCTGGCGGCGGTGCAGCGGGACACCGGCCGCGAGGTGCGGGTCGGCTTCGAACCGGAGCCGGGCTGCGTGGTGGAGAGCACCGGTCAGGCCGCCGCGCTGCTGTCCGGGATGGACACCGAGCGGTTGGGCATCTGCCTCGACCTGGCCCACCTGGCGTGCGCCTGGGAGGACCCGGTGGCGGCACTGGACCGGCTCCGGACGGCCGGGCTGCCGGTGGTGAAGGTGCAGGTCTCCGCCGCCGTCGAGGCCGCCGACCCGGTCGGTGGGGCCGACGCGCTGCACCGTTGGGTGGAGCCGCGCTTCATGCACCAGACCCGGGGCGCCGGGTGCGCCGGCGGCAGCGACCCCGCCGACGAGGCGTACGCCGCCGACGACCTGGACGAGGCACTGGACCGGGCGCTGCCCGGCCCGTGGCGGGTGCACTACCACGTGCCCCTGCACGCCCCGCCGGAGGAACCGCTCGGATCGACCCTGCCCGTTCTGCGCGCCGCACTGAGAGCGCTCTACAGCGGCCCGGCCGCCGGGTGCGACCACCTCGACGTCGAGACGTACACCTGGGGGGTGCTGCCGGCCGCCCGGCGGCCGGGCACCGACGCGGAGCTGGCCGGCGGAATCGCCGCCGAACTGGCCTTCGCCCGTGACGAACTGGTCGGCCTCGGGCTGACCCCGGAACGCACCCTGAACACGGGAGTGACGCGATGAGCCGACGACTGGTGGTCCTCGACGTGGTGGGGCTGACCCCGCGACTGCTGGCGCACATGCCCCGGCTGCGCGGGGTCGCCGACGGCGGCTTCCGGGCCGAGCTGGGCACCGTGCTGCCCGCCGTGACCTGCTCGGTGCAGTCCACCTTCCTCACCGGCGAACCGCCCAGCGGGCACGGCATCGTCGGCAACGGGTGGTACTTCCGGGAGCTGGGCGAGGTGCTGCTGTGGCGGCAGCACAACGCGCTGGTCGGCGGGGAGAAGCTCTGGCAGGCGGCCCGCAAGGCCGAGCCCGGCTACACCGTGGCCAACGTCTGCTGGTGGTACGCCATGGGCGCGGACGTCAACTGGACGGTCACCCCGCGTCCCGTGTACTACGCCGACGGGCGCAAGGAGCCGGACTGCTACACCGACCCGCCGGAGCTGCACGACGCGCTCACCGGCCGGCTGGGCACCTTCCCGCTGTTCACCTACTGGGGGCCGACGGCCGGGCTGCCGTCGTCGCGGTGGATCTGCCAGGCCGCCGAGCAGATCCTCGCCGACGTGTCGCCCGACCTCACCCTGGTCTACGTCCCGCACCTGGACTACGACCTGCAACGCTTCGGTCCCTCGTCGGCCCAGGCCGCCGCCGCGGCGGCCGAGCTGGACACCGTGCTCGGGCCACTGCTGGACGCCGCCCGCGCCCGCGACGCCACAGTCGTGGTGCTGTCCGAGTACGGCATCACCGACGTGTCCCGCCCGGTGGACGTCAACCGGCTGCTACGCGCCGAAGGGCTGCTGCGGGTGCACACGCAGGCCGGCATGGAGTACCTCGACCCGTGGACGTCGAAGGCGTTCGCGGTCGCCGACCACCAGGTCGCGCACGTCTACGTCAAGGATCCGGCCGACGTGCCGGCGGTGGCGAAGCTCTGCGCCGGCCTGCCCGGGGTGGCCGAGGTCCTCGACGCCGAGGGCAAGGCCGCGCACGGGCTGGACCATCCGCGCGCCGGTGAGCTGGTGCTGGTGGCCGAGCCGGACGCCTGGTTCACCTACTACTACTGGCTCGACGAGGCCCGCGCGCCGGACTTCGCCCGGCTGGTCGAGATCCACCGCAAGCCCGGGTACGACCCCGCCGAGCTGTTCTTCGACCCGGCCAACCCCGGGGCGGCGAAGCTGCGGGCGGCCAAGGCGCTGGCCCGCAAGAAGGTCGGCATGCGGTACCTGATGAGCGCCGTCGGCCTGGACGCCGGCGCCCGGGCGGTACGCGGTTCGCACGGGCGGCTGCCGGACGACCCGGCGGACGCCCCGGTGCTGCTCTGCTCCGACCCGGGCGCGGCCCGGGAGAAGATCGCCGCCACCGAGGTCAAGGGGCTGTTACTGGAGCTGGCCGGGTTAGGCGCCGACGGTGCGGACGGGTCGGGGGAGCGGACATGACGGTCACCGTCGCGCCCACCGACACCAGCGGGCTGCGGGCGCGCTTCGACGCGGAGCTGGCCGCGTTCCTCGACCGGCAGGGGCCGGACTGGCCGGACGGCGCGCCGCGCGGGGTGTTCACCGCGCTGCAACGGTTCGTGCTGGCCGGCGGGAAGCGGCTGCGTCCGCTCTTCTGCTACTGGGGTTGGCGCGGGGCGGGCGCCGCCGACGGCAGCCCCATCGTGGTGGCGGCGGCGGCCCTGGAGCTGTTCCACGCGTTCGCGCTGATCCACGACGACATCCTCGACGGCAGCGACCGCCGTCGGGGTGAGCCGTCGGTGCACCGGCTCTTCGCCGACCTGCACGCCCGTTCGTCCTGGCGTGGCGACCCGGAGGCGTACGGGCGCAACACCGCGCTGCTCTGCGGCGATCTCTGTGCGGCCTGGTCGGATCAGATGTTCCACGAGTGTGGGCTGGACACCGAGCAGGTGCACCGCGGCTACGGCGTGTTCGCGTTGATGCGTACCGAGGTGATCGCGGGGGAGTACCTGGACCTGGTCTCCGGGGTGGGCGACGGCTCGGTGGCCAGCGCGCTCACGGTGATAAGGATGAAGGCGGCCCGCTACACGGTGACCCGCCCCTTGCAGATCGGCGCCGCGCTGGCCGGCGCCGGGCCCGAGCTGATCGAGGCGCTGGGCGAGTTCGGTGACCCGCTGGGCGACGCGTTCCAGCTGCGCGACGACGTGCTGGGCGTCTTCGGTGACCCGGCGGTCACCGGCAAGTCGGTGCTCGACGACCTGCGGGAGGGCAAGCCGACGGTGATGATGGCGCTGGCCCGCAGCGCCGCCGACCGGACGCAGACCGCACGGCTGCGGGAGCTGTTCGGCAATCCCGCGCTGGACTCCGACGGGGCGGCGGAGCTGCGGGCGATCATCGAGGGGACCGGCGCGCGGGAGCGGATCGAGCAGATGATCCGGGTCCGTACCGAGGCGGCGCTGACCGCCCTCGAGAGCGCCCAGGTGGCCGACGAGGCCCGGTCCGCGCTTGTCGCGTTGGCCGCGCAGGCGATCGACCGCAGCGCCTGAATCCTGCCGACTTTCGGTGAGATCGACGAAAGTTGTTGCCGGATCACCGGAAGGTATAGACACATCGACATGCCACAATTTAGTGTCGTGACCAACACGACAATGTTTCGTCGAGGTGAACCGGCGGCGCGGTAACCCATCGACCTCCACCACCGCTACGGCATCCGGCGCGACGGCGCGCGCCCGGCCTGGCATCCGTCAGGAAGGGACAGCACAGATGTCCATGAAGGACGCACCCACCCACCGGTCCCGACGATGGTTCTCCGCCGGATCGGCACTGCTGCTCACGATCGCGGGCGGCACCGTCGCACTCGCGCTCGACGCCGCACCGGCCCAGGCGCACACCATCACCGCAAGCGACTTCCAGCAGGTCGAGCTGGCCCGCGGCGTCTCCGACATGGGCGAGCCGATGTCGCTCGCCGTGCTGCCGGACCGTTCGGTCCTGCACACCGCCCGCAACGGCACCCTGCGCCGCACCGACGCGGGTGGCACCACCTCGGTGATCGGCACCCTGGCCGTCTACAACCACGACGAGGAGGGGTTGCAGGGCGTCGGGGTCGACCCGAACTTCGCCACCAACCGGCAGATCTTCCTCTACTACGCCCCGCCGCTCTCCACCCCCGGCGGCGACGCACCCGCCACCGGCACCGACTTCTCGGCCTGGCAGGGAGTGAACCGCCTCTCCCGGTTCACCCTCAACGCCGACTTCACCATCAACCAGGCCAGCAAGGTCGACGTGCTCGACGTCCCGGCCGACCGCGGCCTGTGCTGCCACGTCGGCGGGGACATCGACTTCGACGCCGCCGGCAACCTCTACCTCTCCACCGGCGACGACACCAACCCGTTCGAGTCCGCCGGCTACTCGCCCCTGGACGAGCGGACCAACCGCAACCCGGCGTACGACGCCCAGCGCAGCGCCGGCAACACCAACGACCTGCGCGGCAAGATCCTGCGGATCAAGGTGAACGCCAACGGGACGTACTCCATCCCGTCGGGCAACCTGTTCGCGCCCGGCACGGCCAGGACCCGCCCGGAGATCTACGCGATGGGCTTCCGCAACCCGTTCCGGATCAGCGTCGACAAGGCCACCGGCGTCGTCTACGTGGGTGACTACGGGCCGGACGCCGGCTCCACCAGCTCCACCCGTGGACCGTCCGGTCAGGTCGAGTTCAACCGGGTCGCCGCACCGGGCAACTACGGATGGCCGTACTGCACCGGCACCAACACCACCACCGAGACGTACAACGAGTGGGACTTCGCCACCAACACCGGCGGGGCGAAGTACAACTGCACCGGCGGGCCGACGAACAACTCGTTCCGCAACACCGGCCTGACCACCCTGCCGCCGGCCCAGCCGGCCTGGATCCGGTACGCCGGCGACGCCGGCACCCCCACCGAGTTCGGCGGCGGCTCCGAGTCGCCGATGGGCGGCCCGGTCTACCGGTACAACGCCTCGTCGACCTCCACCACGAAGTTCCCGCAGTCCTTCGACGGGCAGTTCTTCGCCACCGAGTTCGGCCGGGGCTGGATCAAGCCCATCCACGTCAACGCCGACGGCTCCCGGGGCACCATCGACACCTTCCCGTGGGTCGGCAAGCAGGTGATGGACTCGGCGTTCGGCCCGGACGGCGCGTACTACGTGCTCGACTACGGCACCGGATACTTCAACGGTGACGCCAACTCGGCGCTCTACCGCTTCGACTACGTCGGCGGCGGCAACCGGGCGCCGTCCGCGGTGGCCAGCGCCAACCGCACCTCCGGCGCCGCCCCGCTCGCGGTGACCTTCTCCTCGGCCGGCTCGTCCGACCCCGAAGGTGGCGCGCTCACCTACTCGTGGGCCTTCGGTGACGGCACCACCTCGACCGCCGCCAACCCGACGAAGACGTACACCACGAACGGCACCTACACGGCTACGCTGACGGTGCGGGATCCGCAGGGCGCCACCGGCAGCAGCAGCGTGCGGATCAGCGTCGGCAACACCGCGCCCACGGTGACCATCAACAGCCCCGGCAACGGGCAACTGTTCAGCTTCGGTGACACGGTGCCGTTCAGCATCACCGTGACCGACCCGGAGGACGGCACGATCGACTGCACGAAGGTCAAGATGACCTACGTGCTCGGTCACGACCAGCACGGGCACCAGATCACCTCGAAGACCGGCTGCTCCGGCTCGATCACCATTCCGGTCGACGGTGAGCACGACGATGCGGCGAACATCTTCGCGATCTTCGACGCCGAGTACACCGACGCCGGTGGGCTGACCACGCACACCCAGCACACGCTGCCGCCGCGGCACCGGCAGGCCGAGTTCTTCGGCACCTCGTCCGGGATCAACGTGTTCAGCAAGACCCCGGCCGAGGGCGGCAAGACCGTCGGCGACATCAACAACGGCGACTGGATCGCGTTCCAGCCGTACCGGCTGGGCAACGTGACCTCGTTCACCGCCCGGGTCTCCTCGGCGGGTGCCGGCGGCACCCTCCAGGTCCGGGCCGGCTCGGCCACCGGCACGGTGCTCGGTTCGGCCACGGTCCCGGTGACCGGCGGTTGGGAGACGTTCACCACGGTCACCGGGGCGATCAGCAACCCGCCGACCGGTACGACGACGCTCTACCTGACGTTCGCCGGATCGGGCACCGGGGCGCTCTTCGACCTGGACGCGTTCACCTTCGTCACCGGTACGCCACCGGCCGGCGGGACGGGCGCGATCAAGGGTCTGGGCGGCAAGTGCCTGGACGTGCGCAACGCCGCCACCGCGGACGGCACCCAGATCCAGATCTACACCTGCAACGGCAGCGCCGCGCAGACCTGGGCGGTCACGCCGAACTCGACGATCAAGTCGTTGGGCAAGTGCCTGGACGTCTCGGGTGGCGCCACCGCCGACGGCACCAAGATCCAGCTCTGGACCTGCAACGGCACCGGGGCGCAGAACTGGTCCGCCCAGGCCGACGGCACGCTGCGCAACGTGGCGTCCGGCAAGTGCCTCGACGTCTCGGGCAACAACTCGGCCGACAGCACGGTGGTCCACCTGTGGACCTGCACCGCCGCCGCCAACCAGAAGTGGACCCTGCCATGAGAATCCTGCGACCCGTCCTCGGCGCGGCGATGGCCGCCCTCGCCGTTCTCGCCTGCACCACTCCGGCCACCCCGGCCAGCGCCGCTGACGCCCCGTACGACGTGCTGGTGTTCTCCAAGACCGCCGGCTTCCGGCACGACGCGATCCCGGTCGGCATCCAGACCATCCGTGACCTGGGCGCCGCGAACAACTTCACGGTGACCGCCACCGAGGACGCCGCCGCTTTCACCACCGGCAACCTCGCCCAGTACGAGGCGGTCGTCTTCCTCAACACCACAGGCGACGTGCTCAACGCCAGTCAGCAGACCGCCTTCGAGTCGTACATCGGCTCGGGTCGCGGGTACGTGGGCGTGCACGCCGCCGCCGACACCGAGTACGACTGGCCGTTCTACGGCAACCTGGTCGGCGCGTGGTTCGCCTCGCACCCGGCGATCCAGCAGGCCAACATGAAGGTCGAGGACCGGGGTCACGCGGCGACGGCGCACCTGCCGCAGACCTGGACCCGCACCGACGAGTGGTACAACTACCGCACCAACGCCAGGTCCACCGCGCACGTGCTGGCCACCCTGGACGAGTCGTCGTACTCCGGCGGCGGCATGGGCGCCGACCACCCGCTGAGCTGGTGCAAGAGCTACAGCGGCGGCCGGTCCTTCTACACCGGCGCCGGGCACACCCAGGCGTCGTACGCGGAGCCGGCGTTCCGGGCGCACCTGCTCGGCGGCATCCGGTACGCGGCCGGCCGGAGCAAGGCCGACTGCCGGCCGGAGACCGGCTACACCCCGCTGTTCAACGGGTCGACGGCCGGTTGGTCGCAGGCCGGTCCGGGCAGCTTCACCAATTCCGACGCCACCCTCACCTCGGTGGGCGGGATGGGGCTGTTCTGGTACAACGCCAAGCTTGATCTTTAACCTGTGCGTCGTGGCCTCGGGCTATTCGGGGTCTTCGTTTTCTTGGTGTTGCTGTTCGGCTTGTTGCTGGTGGCGGCTGTGACGATGTGGACGTCGTGGCGGGCGGCTCGGTG